>JANLSL010000431.1:0-3356 GCA_031362385.1 Alphaproteobacteria bacterium
ACTTTTTCGCTCAGTTTGTTGGGCACGTTCTTGGTGCGCTCGGGCATTCTGACTTCCGTTCATGCCTTTGCCGCCGACCCGACGCGCGGCGTGTTCGTGTTGATGTTGCTGGGCATCGCAATCGGTGGATCGTTCACATTGTATGCGATCAAAGCTCCGACCATGGATGGCGGCGGGGTGTTCGCGCCAATTTCGCGTGAAGGCGGCCTTCTGATAAATAATCTGTTGCTCACGACTGCGGCGGCAACTGTGTTGCTCGGCACACTTTATCCGTTGATCGCTGATGCACTTGAGTTGGGAAAGCTCTCGGTCGGTGCGCCATATTTTAATGCAGTGTTTGTTCCGCTGATGACACCGTTGATTATTCTGGCGGGCATCGGACCATTGTTGGCATGGAAGCGCGCCGACCTGGGCGGTGCATTGCAACGACTTAAAGTAGCCGCAGGCATCGCCGTGCTGGTGCTGGTCGGGACTTGGCTTGGCAATGGCGGCGATGGCCTAAGCCTCGCAGCAGGCGGCGGCATGGCTTTAGCTGCATGGCTTGCCTGTGCTGCGGTGTCCGAATGGGTGGCACGTGTGGGTGGTGCGACGGGATTGAGCTGGCAGCGCATCAGCAACTTGCCGCGCTCAGCATATGGCATGACCCTGGCGCACTTGGGCATGGCCGTGCTGATCGTTGGCGTTACCGGTGCCAGTGCCTGGAAACAAGAACGTGTCGAAAGCCTTAAAGTAGGCGAACACCTCGACATTGCCGGGTATCGCTTTACATTCGAGGGGGCCAGCGAAGTTCAGGGCCCCAACTACACCGCCATTGAGGGCCGCTACAGCGTCACGCGTGATGGCAATGCGGTTGTGACCTTAGCGCCGCAGCGGCGCAGCTTCACACAACCAGCGCAACAAACCACCGAGGCGGCGATTCACTCAACCGGCATCGCCGATCTCTATGCCGTCATCGGCGATATGGATGGTGACCAAGGTGCCTTTGTGACGCGGGTTTATTACGAGCCCTTTATTTCATGTCTTTGGCTTGGCGTTTTATTGATGGGGCTTGGCGGCTTAGTGTCGCTGTCTGATCGCAAGCATCGCATTGGTGCCGCGCGGCGCGCTTTGAGCGCAACGCCCCAAGCGGCGGAATAAAACCTTGACCCCCGTCGCGGCCAAACGCTGGCCTTTCCTTATCCCATTGCTCGTGATCACCACACTGGTTGGAATTTTTGGCAAACGCTTGATGGATGTGAGTGGGGGCGATGACCCCCACTTGCTGCCATCGGTTTTGCTTAACACAGCTTTGCCAGATTTTGACTTGGCAGCCCTGCCCGGCCGTGCGCCAGGCCTTGCCACTACAGATTTGAAGGGCGAGGTCAGCCTGGTGAATGTGTGGGGCTCGTGGTGTGTCGCTTGCCTGAGTGAGCACCCATTCTTAATGTCGCTCAAACAGCAAAATGCGATTCCTATTCACGCCATCGCGTGGCGTGACACCCCTGAAGCCAGCCTGCAGTGGTTGGCCAAAAACGGCGACCCTTATACGCGCATTGGCCAAGACCCGCGCAGCGTGACGGCAATTGCCTTGGGCGTAACCGGGGCGCCAGAAACCTTCGTGGTCGATAAAATGGGTATCATTCGCTACAAACACGTTGGGCCGATTACGCCAGAGGTCTGGCAATCAAAGCTGGCCCCCCTGATCGCGCAGCTCAGACAATGAAACATGTTTTTCTGGTTATTTTTGCGCTTGTCCTGGCGATGAGCGCATGGGCAGTGGAACCCAATGAGCGGTTAGAAAGCCCTGCACTCGAAACACGCGCGCGGGAAGTCAGCAAAGCCTTGCGGTGCGTGGTGTGCCAAAACGAAACGATCGACGATTCCAGCGCCGAGCTCGCGCACGACATGCGCCTGCTGGTACGTGCGCGTATCACGGCGGGTGACACGAACGAGCAAGTGCTGGCCTACATGGTGCAACGTTACGGCGATTTTGTGCTGCTCAAACCGCGCATGACGGCCGAAACATTAATTCTATGGCTTGGGCCCTTTGCGCTTTTAATCATCGGCGGCGTAATGGCAGCGCGCCGGTTACGGCGGCCTGCACCGGGAGCACCCCCGCAATTGAGTGACGGCGAAACCCGCGAGTTGCGCGCGATCACCACTCAGGATCGCAACTCATGATTTGGGCAGCGGTGGGTGTACTGACGCTGTGTGTTGTTGCAGCACTTATTTGGCCGCTGATCCGCGACAGCAACACGGACATCCAAGAACCTCGCGATATTGCCGTTTTGAAAGACCAGCTTGCCGAAGTTGATCGTGACCTCAGCCGTGGCACCATGACCACCACCGAAGCTGAAGTGATCAAATTGGAAATTCAGCGCCGCCTTTTAGCAGCCGGGCGCAGGCCCCTGGTGGCCGCGTGGCGTGAAGGCCACGGACTGCGCGCTGCATTGACCGCTGCATTGGCTGTGGCTGTGCCCATGGTGGCCTTTGTCATTTACATGAACTTAGGCTCGCCACTGTTGCGCCCTGCGCAAGTAGCTCAAGCCGTCGATCAAGACATGGTCGGCTTAGTGCAACAATTGGCCGTGCGCATGCAGGCCGATCCCAACAACATTGAAGGTTGGGCGTTGCTGGCCCGCAGCTATCGCCAAATCGATCGTTTTCCAGAAGCACTAGAAGCTTATCGCCACGTGCTGACGCTCAATCCTGAAGGTGCTGAACCTTATGCCAATTTTGGCGAGATGGCAGTAACGGTTGCCGGGGGGCGCGTAGTACCCGAAGCGCGCGAAGCTTTCACCACGGCACTGAAACGTGAGCGCGGTGAAATCCGTTCGCGGTTTTATTTAGGCCTGGCCGCTGCCCAAGACGGCGACGCGCAAAGGGCCATCGCAATTTGGCGGGATTTAACTGCGGGTGCGCCACAAGAAGCACCCTGGCTTGAGATGGTACGCGGTCAGATGTTCCAAGTTGCCCAAAGTTCGGCAATCATGCCCTTGAACGTGGAACCACGTCATCCGTTAGACGCCGCACCAAGCACATCTGCGCCAACAGCACCCAAAGCCGCGCCCAAAGCCGCAGAAGTCCCACCCAGCACGCCGGATGATATTACTTCACCAGATGTCAGCGCGATCAAGGGTCAGTTCTCGGGCGAGAACCTGGTACAAATTCAAGCCATGGTCGGCGCGTTGGCGGGGCGCTTAGAAAACAACCCCGAAGATTACAACGGGTGGCTGATGTTGGGGCGTTCGTACACCGTGCTGCGTAACACTTCAGGTGCCAAAGGTGCGTTCGAAAAAGCCATGGCATTAAAGCCTGGCGAAATTGAACCTAAGCTCAATTACCTGGGCGCTGTGGTGTCGGAAACCGATCTCAAT
>JANLSL010000451.1:0-2449 GCA_031362385.1 Alphaproteobacteria bacterium
ATCACAAGTTTTGCTGTGATCTGGACGACATGGCTGATGTCGTCGTTGGTGCCACTGTTCATTCTCATCCCATGGGCGGTGATTCATTTGGCGCTGGTTGGCTTTCTCCTCAGCCGCTGGTTCAAGCGCTACCGCGCGCGCAAGCTTGGCCTTCCATCACCTGTCAAATCAAACCGCTCGATCGCAGAGCGCGCTGCAATAGGTAAGCGCCGCGCTGTAATTTCCGCATTGGTATCTGGGCTGCTGTGGGGTGCCACAGTCTTTTTTATTCCTGGGCTAGCGCCTGAATACGAAGCGGCCATGGTCATCATTGTTGCGGCACTGGCAGGCGGGGCGACCACCACGCTTTCAGCAATTCCTATGGCTGCGGCGGTCTATGCACTGTCCGCAATTATGCCTTTCAGTATTTACTTCTTGTCGCAGGGCACTGACCCTGCATCAATCACACTTGGCGCACTTGCTGCAGTGATGACGTTTGCCATGATGTGGGCATCACGCTCGGTACACGGGACGTTTCTTGACGACATTGCCGCGCGGATTGAGGCGACGACAACGTTAGAGCAATTGCGCGCCGACCGCGAAGATTGGCTCCAGGTGGCCCAAAATACCGATGCCTTCGCGCTGTTTGATGGCGCCAAGTGTCTCAAATTTCACAATCGGGCTTTTGTTAGTTTTCTATCTCGGCGCGATGCGCGCCCGGTCGCAGGGGCAAGTTTATCTGAACTTGTCACACGCTTGGTTTCCAGTGAGGAGGCCGCGATTGGCCTGGTCACGCGCGAGGAGCGCGAGCAACGCTATCTCAAGCTTGAGGTCGAGTCCGACGAACCAATGGTCGAGCGCCTCACTGATGGGCGCTGGGTTCGCAGTGTGATCAGGCACGCCGGAAACAATTCATTTGTATGGTTGATCCAAGACATCACTTCTGAACGCAGCCGCGAGAGCACCGAAATCAAACTGCGGGCGCGCCTGGCCGAGGCGAAGCAACTCCAAACCATCGGCCAGTTCGCTGGCGGTGTTGCCCACGACTTCAATAACGTCTTGGGCGCCATCATGTCGTTTGGCTCATATATCGTGCAGAACGCCACAGCGCCTGACCAGCAAAATGCCGCCACGCGCATCGTCGGCGCCTGCGAGCGCGGCGCAGGGATGGTACAAAATATTCTTCAGCTCGCCACGGCCTCACGCGTCGACAAAGAACACTTCGCCTTTACGAGAGCTTTTCAGCAAGCGGTGAATTTGTTGCTGGCGCGTAAGCCTGAGCACGTCACTTTAGACATAGAAGACGCAACCAACGCCGCATGTGTTGACGCCAATGAAAGCCAAGTCGTGCAGTTGATCCTGAACCTGGTCGTGAATGGGTTTGCAGCACTGAAGCGCGGCGCAGGGCGCGTTGCGGTGCGGGCATCACGGGTTCAAGTCGATACCGCGACAGCCACACAATTTTTTGATGCTGCGGCGGGCCTTGATAGTTTCTCTGAATTGCCCGATGGCAGCCATCAATTTGTATTTGGGATGCTGCTGCCTGACACCTCCTATATCAAAATTTCTGTCGAAGACACGGGCTCGGGGATTGAGCCGATATTGTTGTCGCGTATTTTTGATCCCTTCGTGTCGACCAAAGAGGAAAGGCTCCGCACAGGTTTTGGCTTAGCGGTTGTGCGCAGCGTGGTGTTGGTCTCGGAAGGGGCTTTGTGCGTGCGCTCGGCGGTTGGGCGCGGGACAACGTTCGAGGTTTATATTGCCATTGTCGAGGCCCCAGCTTTCGTCGCGACCGAACCGGCGGTGGCTGTCTCTGGCCATGTCAACCGCCGCGTCTTGATTGTTGACGACGATGCTGATGTGGCCGATGGGCTGGTGCTGGCGCTCAAAGGGTTGGGGCACACCCCCCATACATTCTACGATCCGCGTGAGGCATTACAGGCCATCGCCGCTCAACCCCAGGCGTGGTCAGTTGTGCTGACCGACGCTGCGATGCCAGGAATGCAAGGTGATGAATTGGCCGCTGAAATTCGCAAAATCAATCCTGACACACGGGTGTTTTTGTATACCGGTCGTGCGACGGACGAGCTGCGCGCCGCTGCTGCGCGAATCGGCGTCGAAGGTGTTTTGCAAAAACCCATCGACCCCCGTGCATTGGCCGACATTATTGGACGCGCGGCATAAGGTCATCACGCATTTTTGTTTTTGATTTTGCATATGCATGTGACACACAGCATCATGCTTAAGCTTTTTTGCAAAATCCAGTTCGCCGTCGTTGCATTAGTGTTGTGTGCGGGTGGCGGCACTGCTGCCCAGGCTGCCCAGGCTGATGGCGCCGATGGTGCTGAGGGGTGGCCCAGCGTTCAACTCACCGGACTGCTTGATGGTCGCGTGGCGCTGACCGACACCACCCGCTCATGGCAAGATCGTGGTTTTGGCAAAGTTCGTTATGGTGGTGATCGGGCCGGTG
>JANLSL010000499.1:0-8958 GCA_031362385.1 Alphaproteobacteria bacterium
GTCAGCATCGGGCACATACACGCGCTGCATCCACGCCGCGATATGGGGCGAGGCTGCCCAGCTGCCATCGCGCCCCTGAAAGCCATAGGTCGTGTCGTATTGGTAATCCATGCCGTCAGTGACATGCAGGTCCATGTAAAAGTCGGGCTGATATTTGCGCAGCAAGCCCATCATCGCGCGCATTTCAGGCGCATCGAGTTTGGCGTAATCGCGATTTAAATTTAGGTTTTGCGCCGTGGTGCGCCACCCTTGAATGTCAGGTCCGCGTTGGTTGGGCCGATTGAACGCTGAGGCGCGCTCGTGGCCATCGATGTTGAACACAGGCACAAACACCACGTTCACCTTGTCCAACAGCTTATCTTTGCCTTTGAACGCAATGTCGCGCAGCAGCATCAGGCCTGCATCTTTGCCGTCGATCTCGCCAGGGTGAATGCCTGCCTGAAACAGCACAACGGGTTTGGCGGGGTTCAAGCGTGCGCCGTCTTTGGTCGCAATCACCACCATCATCTCGCGGCCTTGCGGCGTTGTGCCAAATTTCTCCAACCGAATCAGGGCCGATGTAGCCGCCATTTTTTGCAAAAAAGCAATCGTGTCGGCGTAAGTGGGCGACGCAGTAAGGTTGGTTTTTTCCGATGGCGTGATCCACGGGTCAGCGGCTTTGACGATCAGCCGCTCGCTTTTGCCCGTCCAAGCCAAATCAGGGGGTAATGCGCGCGCAGTGGAAAAGTCAGTGGCGTGGGTGCTGAGAGCAACGCTAACTAACACGGCAGCAAGCGTCGCAAATAGAATGCGTTGAAAAATCATAGTAAAGCCTCGGTGGTTGGTGAGTGGTGGTGCAATTTCATAATTCACGGTCGACTCGCTTCAGTCACCATGGCATCTTTTCCACCAGAAAATGAGACGGTTTTGGTGCGAGGAGTAGAGTTCATGTTCAATCGTATGGCGGCCGTTGCACTGTTAAGTGCTGTATCATTCGCAGCGCTAGCCCAAAGCCCTGGGCCGCAGCCGTTGCCCATGCCTGCAGGTATTCCGGCCCCGCAAGACGTTGCCTATCCCGGTACCATGCGTCTGAATGTCGATGCCACCGACACCGCGCGGCGTATTTTCAATGTGCGCCAAACCATACCTGTGAAGGGCCCAGGGCCATTCACACTGCTGTATCCTGAATGGTTGCCGGGCAATCACGCCCCGCGCGGACAAATTGAAAAACTCACCGGGCTCATTATCAAAGCTGGCAGCCAACGTCTGGAGTGGACGCGAGATTCCGTCGACGTGTTTGCATTTCATCTCATCGTTCCTGCTGGCGTGAATGCGCTCGATCTGGAATTTCAGTTCGTCTCAGCGGTTGAGCCAGCACAGGGCCGCGTGGTCATGACGCCCGAAATGGTCAACGTGCAATGGAATTCCATGGTTCTATATCCAGCCGGATATTTCGCGCGCCAAATTCCGGTCGAGGCCAGCGTCAAACTTCCCACGGGGTGGCAATTTGGTGTGGCACTGGAACCCGCGTCAACCGCAGGCAATGTCACCACCTTTAAAACTACATCGCTTGAAAACCTGGTGGACTCGCCCATGTTCGCGGGCCGCCATTTTTTGCGGCTTGATTTAAACGCCGATGGCCCTGGTTCAGTTGGCCCTGGTTCAGTGCATCTGAACATTGTCGCTGATCGTCCAGAGTCGCTCGAGATCAAGCCCGAGCAGTTGAAAGCCCATCGTGAATTGGTGGTTCAAGCCCAAAAGCTTTATGGGTCGCGCCACTACGACCACTATAATTTCCTGTTGGCACTGACCGATCAAATGGGTGGCATTGGTCTTGAGCATCAACAATCCAGCGAGAATAGCGCAGCGCCTGGCTATTTCACCGAGTGGGATAAAAATGTCGATGGCCGCGATTTGTTGCCACATGAATATACGCATTCGTGGAATGGCAAGTTCCGCAGGCCAGCTGATTTGTGGACAGCAAATTTCAGCATGCCCATGCGCAATTCACTGCTTTGGGTGTACGAGGGCCAGACCCAGTATTGGGGCGAGGTGTTGGCAGCGCGCGCCGGGTTGGTTCCAAAAAAGACCACACTCGACTCATTGGCGGAAACTGCAGCCACGTATGATGTGCGCGCTGGTCGGTCATGGAAGGCGCTGCAAGACACCACCAATGATCCGATCACGGCATCACGTCGTCCGCTGCCGTGGCGCAGTTGGCAGCGCAGCGAAGATTATTATTCTGAAGCGCAGTTGATATGGCTTGATGCCGACACGCTGATTCGTGAATTGTCAGGCGGCAAAAAATCGCTCGATGATTTTGCTAAGGCGTTTTTCGGTATCAATGATACCAGCACTATTCCAGCTGCATATAAATTTGAGGATGTGGTGGCAGCGCTCAATGCCGTGCAGCCCCATGATTGGACGGCGTTCTTGCGTACTCGGTTGGATGGCCACGGACCCGGAGCACCTCTCGATGGCTTGGCACGCGGTGGATACAAGCTGGTCTATACCGAAACGCCTTCGGAATTGTGGAAGCTGAACGAGACCAAGCGTAAAAATACCGACCTGACGTATTCGTTGGGCATGGTGTTGTCGCGCGAAGGCAAACTGACAGCGGTGCAATGGGATGGCCCTGCTTTTGCAACGGGTTTGACCATTGGCATGCAAGTGGTCGCAGTGAACGCGCTGGCCTATGACGCCGACCGCTTGAAAGAGGCGATCACGGCTGCACAGAAAACCAATGCGGGGATTGAAATGATTGTTCGCAATGGGGATCGTTTTTCGAGCGTCAAATTCAATTACCAGGGTGGTTTGCGTTACCCTCAGTTGGAACGCGTTGCCGGAGTTCCCGCCCGGCTAGATCAAATTTTGGCAGCGCGATAGGTGGGGTTGTCTGGTATATTCCGACCACCGTGTGGCCGGTATGACCATTTAATTGCCACATTAAATGGGTGAGGTGGTTACCTCGTTGGCCACGACAAACTGATACGAACCAGTTATTGATGCGCAACCAACCCCCTACGAATAACGAGACTTGAAACATGACACTCATTTTTAAACGCCCCCTGATCGGCTTCATGGCCATGGCCTTGGCAGCTTTATCGGCCAGCTCTGCCTGGGCTATCGCGGGTGTTGATTTTCCGACGCACTCGATGAAAGAAGCCAAAGCCAAAGTAGACGAGGGCGACTTCAAGGCCTCGCTGGAGTATTTGGAAGAGCTGCTGCGCTTTGAGCCCAAGAACCCTGAAGTGAGTAATCTTTTGGGCTATACTTTGCGCAACCTTGAGCGTTTCGATGACGCTATGGTCAGTTACAACCGCGCGCTTGAGCTGGACCCCGATCACATGGGGACGTTGGAATATCAGGGCGAGTTGTTTTTAAAACTGAATGACAAAGACTCAGCCGAGAAAAACTTGAGCCGACTCAAGGTGATCTGCCCCAAAAGCTGCGAAGCCCATGATGTGCTGCAAGCCGCCATCGAGCGCTTCAAAGACGGCGATTTCGCCTGGACTAAACCCAAGCGCTAAAGCGATTCTAAGAAACTGAGTAAATCTTCGCGGGTTGCTTTCGGCAATGCGCGGAACTTCTCCTGCGCTGCTTTAGCTTCGCCCCCATGCCACAGAATGGCTTCCGCCAGATTGCGCGCGCGCCCATCGTGCAACAAAAAAGTATGTCCGCTGACCTTCTGGGTTAAGCCCACCCCCCACAAAGGCGTCGTGCGCCATTCAGTCCCACTGGCAAGGTAGTCGGGCCGATGGTCGGCCAGGCCTTCGCCCATGTCGTGCAGCAACAAATCAGTGAAGGGGTGAATGGTCTGGTTGCGCAGCTCCGGTAACTCAGCATCGGGTGCGGTGATCAGTGTCGGCATGTGGCAGGCCGCACAGCCAATGTCTCGGAATACGCGTTCTCCGCGCTGAACGTCTTTGCTCTCGGGGCTGCGCTGGTGCGGCACGGCAAGCAGTTGGGTGTAGATGACAAGATCATCAAACTGGTCTTGGTTCATCTCAATGCCTGACGCAGGTGTGGCTTTCAGCGCAGCGGCGACGCAGGCGTCTTGTCCCTTGCGGCACAGGTCAAGCGGCAGCAGAGGGTTTGAAATTCCCATGTCGTTCAACGCAGCCGCACCATCTTGATGACGCAACCGCGCAATGCTGGCTTTCCATCCAAACCGCCCAATGCGTTTGGTGCGTGTCAGCATGTCAAAAACAATATTCACGCGCCCCGAAATACCATCACCATCTTTATCATCGGGGTCTTGAAGTGCTGCCAGCGTGCTGTCGGGAACAGCGTCCAGTAAACCACCCCCAATCAACGGGTTGGTAACGCGCAACGACGTCATCACATCGGCTGGAAAGGCGCCGTAGCCGGGCATTTTCAGATCTA
This sequence comes from Alphaproteobacteria bacterium, assembly GCA_031362385.1. Lineage (GTDB taxonomy): Bacteria > Pseudomonadota > Alphaproteobacteria > Rhodospirillales > Rhodospirillaceae. The sequence goes on from JANLSL010000499.1 coordinate 4,366, forward strand.
CTTTTGAGCGCCGTAAAGTATAGGCCGTGCCATCGGCATATGTGCCGCGCGTCTCGATCCAACTGATACTTGGTTTGGCTTCTGGCGGAACCCCATCAACACTTCGATCGCGCACTTGGTCGCCGTATCCGGGCACAGGGTTTGGTCCGCCGTTAGGATCAGTGCCTGGAATGGAAATACGGACCAAGCTGGTTTCAAGCCGATGGCGTGGCTCGGCGGGCGGGGCACCACGGCCGTTATTGAGGTGGCAGTTGGAACAAGAGTTACGATTAAACAGCGGACCCAAGCCACTGATCCGCGGATCAAACCCGCGCCCGGCCACCCATTCGATGCCGAAAACAAGGTTTCCGCGCTTGAAGGCCGCTTTGTGCTCCTCCGACGCATTGCCCGCCACGAACGTAAAGGCATCTTTGGTCGCGACCGGGCGGGTGGTCGTCCCACCCAGCTCAGGGCTGAGCGGGATCGCCAGCAACTTTTCCTTCAGGCTGGGTTCAATGGCTTGCCCCCAGGCTGCGCCAGCAGCAACAAGGGCCAGCAAAAAGGTTAATTGTGCGCGTGTCATGGCCCTCTCATTACCCTGCTTTTCAGCAGTTCGCAGTCCCTAAACCGGCGATTTCATGTCCTCAAGCCTTGACTCTGATCTGGCCCCTCACTACATCCGTGGCACTCAACGGTGGAGAGTGCTAACGCACGTCAGCGCTGGGATAAAAACAAGCTATTTCAATATATTAACGGAGGACACCATGAAATTTAAGCCGCTGCACGACCGGGTTGTGGTTGAGCGAGCTGAATCAGATGCCAAAACTAAAGGCGGCATCATTATCCCTGACACGGCCAAGGAAAAGCCGATGGAAGGCAAAGTCATCTCAGTAGGCCCAGGCGCCCGCGACGAGAATGGCAAATTGCAGCCGCTGGACGTCAAAAAGGGTGATCGCATCCTTTTCGGCAAGTGGAGCGGCACCGAAGTCAAGATCGATGGCCAGGAACTCCTGATCATGAAGGAATCCGACATCATGGGAATCATCGAGTAATTCGAACTCGATTTCACCGTCACAAAACAAACAAACTAAGGAATTACGCACATGGCAGCTAAAGACGTCCGTTTTTCGTCTGACGCCCGCGACAAAATGCTCCGCGGCGTCGACATTCTCGCCAACGCCGTCCGCGTGACGCTGGGCCCCAAGGGTCGCAACGTCGTGATCGACAAAGCGTTCGGCGCACCCCGCATCACCAAAGACGGCGTGACCGTCGCCAAGGAAATCGAACTAAAAGACAAGTTCGAAAACATGGGCGCGCAAATGGTGAAAGAAGTCGCCTCGAAAACCGCTGACGAAGCGGGCGACGGAACCACCACCGCCACCGTTCTGGCCCAATGCATTGTCCGCGAAGGCTGCAAAGCCGTTGCTGCTGGCATGAACCCGATGGATTTGAAGCGCGGCATCGACAAAGCAGTTGAAAGCGTTGTTTCTGAACTCGTGAAGATGTCCAAGCCGATCAAGACCACGGGTGAAATTTCGCAAGTTGGCACCGTCTCAGCCAACGGCGACAACACCATTGGCGCCATCATTGCCAAAGCCATGGACAAGGTCGGCAAAGAAGGCGTGATCACAGTTGAAGAAGCCAAGGGCCTGGAAACTGAACTCGACATCGTCGAGGGCATGCAATTCGACCGTGGTTATCTGTCACCCTACTTTATTACTAATGCCGACAAGATGACTGTGGATCTTCAGAATGCATACATTCTGATCCACGAGAAAAAACTTTCGACCCTGCAGCCCTTGCTGCCGGTGTTGGAAGCCGTTGTGCAAACCAGCAAGCCTTTGCTGATCATTGCCGAAGACATCGAAGGCGAAGCCTTGGCCACCCTAGTGGTCAACAAGCTGCGCGGTGGTTTGAAAGTTGCTGCCGTGAAAGCCCCTGGTTTCGGTGATCGCCGCAAAGCCATGTTGGAAGACATCGCAACGTTGACCAACGGTCAACTGATCAGCGACGAACTCGGCATCAAGCTCGAAGACGTGACCATCGCCATGCTGGGCACCGCCAAGCAAGTGTCGATTGACAAAGACAACACCACCATTGTTGACGGCGCAGGCAAGAAGGCCGATATCGCAGCGCGTTGCGAGCAAATCCGCCGTCAAATCGACGACACCACCTCAGACTACGATCGTGAAAAGCTGCAAGAACGTTTGGCCAAGCTGGCTGGCGGTGTTGCCGTGATCCGCGTCGGCGGTGCAACTGAAGTCGAAGTGAAAGAAAAGAAGGATCGCGTTGATGACGCGCTCCATGCCACCCGCGCAGCCGTTGAAGAAGGCATTGTTCCTGGCGGCGGCGTCGCCCTGGTGCGTGCAGCTTCACGCCTAGGCAAGATCGCCACCGACAACGACGATCAACGCGTCGGCGTTGACATCGTGCGTCGCTCGCTCAGCCAACCACTTCGCCAAATCGCCGAGAACGCCGGTGAAGATGGTGCCGTGGTTGCTGGCAAAGTGTCAGAAGCCAAAGAAACCAATATTGGTTTTGATGCCCAGACGCACAAGTATGTAGACATGATTAAGGCCGGTATCGTTGACCCGACCAAAGTCGTGCGCGTCGCCTTGCAAGACGCGGCCTCGGTTGCTGGTCTGTTGATCACCACCGAAGCCATGATTGGCGAACTGCCAAAGTCCGACTCAGCCCCCATGGGCGGCGGTGGCGGAATGCCCGGTGGCGGCGGAATGGATTTCTAAGATCCTTCTCTCCGTTACAAAGTACAAAGAGCCGGGGCAACCCCGGCTCTTTTTTTGTGTTTTGCAGGGTTCCTTCAAACTATACTCAAAGCTCAGTCTGGAAATTTTTACATGTCACTCAAACCTACAGCCTCCTTTATGAAAGCCGCCGGATTGCTGGCTTTTTTGTCACTGACGCCGTTGTCTATCTATTTGTTGTATAACCGAAGCGGCGGGCCGGAATCGCAAAAGGAAATGGGCTTCCAGAAAAACTTGCGGTTCGCCTTTATGGCCGAAGGCAATTCGGTTGATTTAGCGCCGCTGACCGAGTGGCCCTGGGTGAAGGTGTGTGCGTTCGACACTGGCACCACGCGTGATGAGATGAAGGCTGTGCTGGGCTTTGATTACAAAGATTTTGATGAGTTGCACTGGTTGCCGGTGAAAGATCGGTGGACACTTTTGTTTATTGATTACGAGCGCGAGGCCAGTTGGGGCACGGCGCGCCCTGTGGTGCCGGTGCGCATTCCACGTGGCGCTTTAGCCGATACTATTTTCCCAGCTGGTGTGAAGGGCTATTGTGTGCCGCGCGAAACCGGCAGGCTGGTTGTTCAGCGCCGCGCCGCGCCAGTTGGCAAATCACCAATTGTCGCGGAGTTGTTAGACATCAGTAGCAAAACCCCCATAGACGCTAAAGTCTCTCCATAGGTATGATGAAGGCATTCGTCAGCGGAGGTTTGCAATGAGTATTGACCGTGAGATTCTGAATGCGCTCGTTGGGATTGAGAGATTTGTAGTCATCGGGCTGTTACTCATCGCTGTTGTCGGGTGCTTAAGCGCTGGTGATTTCTTTGGCGCGGCAGTCAGCGCACTTTTGGCCACTGGCCTCAACGCTTGTTACATGCTGATGATGAGACGCAAAAGCCAATCGGATCGTGATGGCTCGGGCACAAACAATGATTCAGCTTCAACAGGTGTTCGTACCACGGGTGAGCCACCAAAAAGCGAGTCGGAAAATATTGAAAGCCTAGACCCCGCGCGAGCTTAAGTCTATTCATCGCTAATCTCGAAAAAGCTTACAGGCTCGTCCGCGCCTTGCGAAAGTGGCAGCAAAAGCATATTCTACTTACATGTCCTGGCAAGATTTCATAGTGATAGACCCAACTTTGCGAAGCGGTAAGCCGCATATCGCAGGGACACGCGTTACCGTCTCGGATGTGCTTGAATACCTCGCGGGGGGCATGAGCGAGGCGGACCTCCTGACTGATTTTCCCGACGTCAAGTCAGAGCACATTCGCGCTGTGCTGGCCTTCGCGGCCGAGCGTGAGCGTCGACTTTCCGGTCCGTTCGCGGCGTGAAGCTTCTCTTCGACGAAAACCTCAGCTTTAAGCTCGCGGCACGGCTCAATGTTGAATATCCCTCGAGTTCCCATGTGCGCCTCGTAGGCTTGCGCGGAGCATCTGACCAAACAATATGGAAATACGCGCGCGACAACGGATTCATTCTTGTATCCAAAGACGACGACTTCCGCGATCTCAGCTTGGTTCGTGGTCCTCCGCCCAAGGTCATACTGCTCACAGTCGGCAATGACAGCACTCAACGCATCGAAAAGCTCTTGCAAAGCAAGCGTAAGGAGATTGAGGAATTTGTTACTACCGGGCCAGAATCTTTGTTGATCTTGCAGAGCAAGAGCGAAGCTTCATGATTATAAATGCGAGGCATCAAGAAATACTCTGATCTCTCCCACAGCCTCGGCCAAACCCAATCGTTCATAACGTGCGTCGGCTGGGAACGCGCCGCGCAGCCGAGAGGGTAGCATCGGGTCGAGCACAACAAAAACCCCGCGATCGGTGTTGCGGCGGATCAAGCGGCCAAAAGCCTGCTTGAGTCT
>JANLSL010000508.1:0-4120 GCA_031362385.1 Alphaproteobacteria bacterium
GTCACGGGGTAACTCGGGCTCAGAAGTCCCGCGTCAATCAGTGGCCGGATGAGCGCAATCGAACCCGTTGAATAACACCCGGGGTTCGAAACGCGCTTAGCGGTTGCGATTTTTTGGCGGTGGCCGACCGCAAGCTCTGGAAAGCCAAACGTCCAGCTCTCATCCACCCGGTGCGCTGTCGATGCATCGATCACCTTGACGTTTGGATTTGTGATCAATGCCACAGCTTCGCGCGCCGCATCATCGGGAAGGCACAAAATGACGAGCTCAGAATCATTGATCAAACGCGCCCGCTCAGCTTGGTCTTTGCGTTTGGCCGGATGGATTGAGACCAGCGCAATATCCGCGCGCCCCTCCAGCCGCTGCCGGATTTGCAGACCCGTCGTTCCTGCCTCGCCGTCGATAAAAATCTTGGGTTTCACGTCGTTCACATGGCCTTGAGTTCGCGCCTCATTACCCCCAGTGACCCTGGGGGGCAAGATCGAAATCCTAGCTTTGGGCGGGGCACCTTTTGTGCCAGTCTGATTAAAGACATGAATGAGGGGGCCCGCGATGCTCGATATCATGAAAAATGCCTTTGGCGCTGATACTGAAGTACCAATTGTCACCCGCCGCCACGCACTGGCTGCAAGCGCCCTGACGACCTTGGCAGCACTTGCAGCCGCCCCATCAGCAGTGGCCGCGCCCCAACCCTTGGGCGATAGCTTTTCAGTACCCCAGGGCCGTATTGAATCGCGCCAACTGGAATTCAAAGACAATGTCGACAAATTGAAAGCTGAGATGCGGCTTTACCGCGACCTGCGCGATGAGGCTGACGTGTTACTGTGGTATTTCTTTACGATGTTTGTCGTGGCCGAGGGGCGCCCCGTAATGCCTTTGGTGCGCTTTGAAGGCATCGAATTTTCACATCACAAAAAAGTAGCTGAGAACTTTTATATGGCTCATGGCCATAACGCCTCGTACCCGCGTGATTTGAATACGGGCGCGTTCATCAACGACATGATTAATCCGATCACCAAAAAGAAAATTAAAGTACCGCCCACGATTCTGACGGAAGACCCCGGAATGCTCTACGGGCCAGACGGCAAACGGCCCCTGAACCGTAAAACTAATGAGTTCACGCCGCGTTATTCTTTGTTCCGCGTTGAGGACGGCTTAGTGAAGTGCGAGGAAATTCGTGTCCCGCCCGACGGTTGGTTTACGCCATTTATCGAAACCTCGCACAACTGGACGCCCAAAACACTCTATGACGATCCGAAAAATCTGCGCCTGCCGATGGGCACGAGCGGCGGATATGTTTATCCCTTCCCGCGCTGGCTGGAGATGGGCGACGTCAAAGGCCATATGTTCGCCATCTGGAGCGGGCGCAAACTCGACGGCGTTCATCAGCTCCCCAAAGAATACTTTGATCGCATGACCGCCGAGCACCCTGAACTGCTCAAAGTAGATATGAGCAAATTCGCAAAGGCGGGTTAGAGCATCGCACCGAAAAGTGGCCTTCCGGTTTTCGGAAAAAGCGATGCTCCAACAAATAGTTAGTTCTCTTTTGAGGGGCGCTTGAGCAACTCGTCACGTGTAAAATAACGCCCATTGCTGATGACCGCGTCGACATTGCGAATGTCTTTAATGTGCGCCAGCGGGTCGCCGTCAACAATCACCAGATCAGCGAGCTTGCCCGGCTCCAACGTCCCGAGATGAGGCGACAGCCCTAAGCGTTCAGCGGGCCATGACGTCGCCGATTGCAGCACTTGAAATGGCGATAGGCCCGCTTCCTCATAGAGTTCCAACTCGATTTGAAAACTAAAACCGAACGGCACAAACGGAGAGTCGGTGCCCGCTGTAATCCGGCCGCCCCGGTCAACGATTTTCTTGATCGCCTTCTGCATCGCAGCGACAGTCCGGTCCAAGTTCGCCAGCGTGGGCCGCGCGCGCTCAATGAATGCGGCAGATTGTGCGCGTTCATCGGCGCGATAAATCCCAAGATAGGATGGAAGCTGCATCAGGGCTGGCTCGCGCAGTAGTGCTCGCGTATAGCCACCCGATAACCCCATGGTCGGGGTAATCGTCATGCCCGTGCGCGCCAACAAATCAACGACATCGTCGTAGGAAAATCCCATCTCGGTTTGTTTAGGAGAATACCCACGCCTGCTGGTCCCGCGCAGATGTTCCACCGCATCAGTACCGTAACTGGCCGCTGGGTAAATTTCGTGAGACGAGACCGGTATGCCAATCTCATGCGCGCGCATCACGATGAACTTTTGGCGCTCATCGGGCATTCGCACATACGTTTTGATCATGTCGTAATCAAGCCGCTTGGCGCGCAGCATTTCGAGGTCAAGATGTTCAGGCGTTGTCACGCTATTGGCAAAGCCGTAATAAATGCGTGTGCCATCAGTAAGGCCGCCAGCAAAAAATTCACGCGGGCCGGGACGGCGCCCCGTTGACCACGCCTCGCGACGCTCGAGCGCTTCATAAGGATCAACGCCTGGCTCACGCACTGAGGTCACGCCCATCGCCAACCACAGCCGCCCTAACCGCTCGCCAAAGACAATGGTTTGATGGGTATGCGATTCAATCAGGCCCGGAATAACCGCTTTGTTTGACGCATCGATAATGCGAACCCCCTCGCCCCAATCTTTACGCGGCGCAATGGATGAAATTTGATTGCCGTCAATCAGAACGTCGACGTTTTCTGCATAAGTGTTTTTGATGCCATCAAATAGCTTGCCCACACGCAGCACATAGCGCCCGGTGGGGTTGGCTGGTGTCCAGGTAAAATCGGGGTGCACGTCTTTGGGTTTTCTGTCACGCGTGATTCGCGTGAGGCGGTCAGTCGCCACATACAACAAGGACTTGCTATCACCGCTCCAGCTCGGGGCATCGCTCAGTTCGTCATTCAGACGCGTGGGTGGACCATCTATTTCGCCGCGCGGTGTAACCGGCACTGTCCACAAGCGGCCATCAAAAATGTAAGCCAGCGCCTTGCCATCGGGCGACCACACCGGCCCATCGTCGCCACGCATCGCAAGTGACTTGTCGGGATGTGGCGTGACGTTGCGATCATCCTTGGGCGCACCCTCGACGCTGATGATTTGAAATTGGCTCAAGCCTTCACGAAACCGCGAGGATGCCACCGACAGCGCCGAAAGCGCCAAGTATTTGCCGTCGGGCGACCAACTGACCTGGCTCGGTGCCCAAATGTTGGCACGCAGCTGCGTGATCTCGCCTGATGTGATGTCAATGAGATGCAACGCCCCACCGCCCAGGCCTGCCAAGCCAATCACTTTAAAGAAGGCGATGCGTTTGCCATCAGGAGACCACACCGGTCGTTGCACTTCGGTATCAAGTGCTGTGAGTTGGCGATCTTGATTCAATTTAAGATCGCGCAGCCAAAGCTCGGTTTTACCGCTGCGGTCAGAAACATAAGCAATGAATTTTCCGTCGCGCGACCAGGCTGGGTCAAAATCGACAAAAGTATCGTCTGTCAGTTTTTGTGGCTTGCTATTGGGTTTGGTAACATCAGCCAACCACAGATCACCCAACGCGGCGAATACGGCTTGTTTGCCATCGGGTGAAATTTGCGGCCCGCGCAACCCTTTGACCGGGCGCGGCGCAATCGATGTAAAATCAAAGGTCTTGCGTTGATAAGCAGGCCTGGCAATCGCAACGGTGGCGGAAAATGGAATAGTGACGAACTTTGATTTGGTTTTTGTGATGGGTTTACGTTTGATCGCTGCATCAGCGGTATAAACAACATCGCCCCCAATCCACGCTGCGCGGAATGGAAAAACGTCCTCTCCCACAGCGCTGAAATCCGTCACGACGGCGCTTGAGGCATCCATCAACTTCAGGCGGTTGCCATCGGGCGTTGTTTCCACAAACGCAATGGTGCGCCCATCCGGGCTCCACGATGGCCCCGCCACCGCGCCAGTCGCCGGAGCCAGCAACCGTTCAGCAATGCCTTCAAATACAATCGAGTAAATACCGGGGCCACTTTCGCGGTCTGAGACAAACGCAATACGTTTGCCGTCAGGCGACCAGGTTGGGCTATGATCATTGGCGGGCGATGTGGTGAGCATGCGTGGCTCAGACCCATCCGCCGCCATCACCCAAATATCAT
>JANLSL010000533.1:0-3285 GCA_031362385.1 Alphaproteobacteria bacterium
CGCAGCGGTGGCCGGGGCCATCAGCCGACGAAAGGTGAACACGACATCTTCAGCGGTCAGGGCTGCGCCGTCGGACCAGACGAGATCGGGGCGAAGCTTAAAGGTCCAACTGCGGCCATCGGCGCTGACCGACCATGACTGCGCCACGCCCGGAACTGGCCTGGCTTTGGCGTCATAGGTGACGAGGCCTTCGAACAAGTCGAAGACCACGCTGGCTTCATAATGGGTGTTGTATTTTTGCGGGTCGAGTGACGCCGGTTCGAAGCGGTTGCCACGTTTCAGCACAGACTGGGTAAGCACAGACTGGGTAAGCACAGACTGGGCATCAGCCGCGTGCGCAAAGCTCAAGATCGCAGCAACAATGCAAACAACAGCCCGCAACGCTTTAAGCACCGGACTGAACCTGCGCGTCAATCACCGCAAGAGCTGCCAAGTTCACCAAACCGCGCGCCGTCACAGACGGCGTTGTTACGTGGGCAGGTTTGGCCACGCCAAGCAGGATCGGCCCGACCGGCAAACCGTTGCCAAGCATACGCACCAGATTAAACGCGATGTTGGCGGCCTCGAGTGTCGGCATCACCAGCAAGTTCGCAGCCCCCTTGAGGCGCGAGTTGGGGAAAACGCGATTACGCAACTGCTCGTCCAGCGCCATATCGGCTTGCATTTCGCCTTCGACTTCAAGTTCAGGGCATTCCTTCATCAGAATGCGTAGCGCTTTGCGCATCTTGCGCGAGGCAGCAGTATTGCGCGCACCGAAATTTGAGGTGGCGATCAACGCCACCTTAGGTGAGATTCCAAAGTCTTTCACTTTGCGCGCCGCCCATTGCGTGAGCTGCGCCAAATCTTCGGCGTCGGGGTCTTCCTCGACAAAGGCATCACACAAAAATACCGGGCCATCGTCGAGAATGAGCAATGAAAGCGCTTTGGGGCGTTGCGCACCGTTTTGCAAACCGAGAATGTCGACCAGATAGCGCAGGTGCCACTGATATTCGCCGTAGGTTCCGCAAATCATGGCGTCGGCATCACCCCGCGCCACCATGAGTGTTGCGATGACAGTGCCGTTGGTGCGCACGATGGTGCGCGCGGTATCAGGCGACACCCCTTTGCGTTCCATCACACTATGATAATGGCGCCAATAGTCATTGTAGCGCGCATCGTCTTCTGGATTCACAACATCGAAATCCCGGCCCGGCTCAAGGCCGAGGCCTAATTTGCGAGAACGGTGCGAAATGACCATGGGGCGGCCGACCAGAACTGGTTTTGCAATGCCTTCATCCAACAGCGCTTTGACCGCAAACAAAACCCGCTCATCCTCGCCTTCGGCAAAGGCCACCCGTTTGGGGTTAGCGCGCGCTTTTTCGAAAATCGGCTTCATGACAAAGGCCGACTTATAAACAAACTGGTTCAAGCGTTGACGATACGCATCCAGATCGGCCAAGGGCCGTGTCGCCACACCTGAGTCCATCGCGGCCTTGGCAACAGCGGGGGCAATTTCAGAAATCAGTCGTGGATCGAACGGTTTGGGGATCAGGTAGTCCACCCCAAAGCGCAATTGCTCGCCGCCGTAGGCCGCCGAAACCACGTCGGATGAGGCACCCTGCGCAAGCTGGGCGATGGCATGCACACACGCCAATTTCATTTCTTCGTTGATGGTGGTCGCCCCCACGTCCAACGCACCACGAAAGATGTAAGGAAAACACAAAACGTTATTCACTTGGTTGGGATAATCAGAACGCCCCGTGGCTATAATCGCGTCAGGCGAAGCCTCACGCGCCAGCTCGGGCCGAATTTCGGGCTCGGGGTTGGCCAACGCCATGATGATGGGCTGCTTGGCCATGGTCTTGACCATCTCGGGCGTTAAAATGCGCGGTGCTGAAAGCCCCAAAAACACATCAGCACCGGGAATCGCTTCGGCCAAAGTGCGCGCGATGGTGTCAGATGCGTATTCTGCTTTTTGACCGGTCATGTCTTTGGCGCGGCCTTTGTAGACCACCCCAATATGATCAGACAGAATCACATTCTCGCGCTTGAGGCCCAAGGCGACCAACTGATTGAGGCAAGCAATGCCCGCTGCTCCGCCGCCGGTGGAAACAACTTTGATCTTGGCGATATCTTTTTTCACCAAACTGAGCGCATTCAAAATTGCGGCAGCAACAACAATGGCGGTGCCATGTTGATCATCATGGAAAACTGGGATTTTCATGCGTTGGCGCAGTTTGCTTTCAACGATGAAGCATTCGGGCGCCTTAATGTCCTCGAGGTTGATCGCGCCAAAGGTTGGCTCAAGTGACGCAATGATATCGACTAACTTGTCCGGGTCTTTTTCATCGATCTCAATATCGAACACATTAATCCCGGCGAACTTCTTGAACAGAACCGCCTTGCCCTCCATCACCGGTTTGGCGGCCAGCGGGCCAATCGGCCCCAGGCCCAACACCGCAGTTCCGTTTGTGACAACCGCAACCAGATTTGCCCGGCTTGTGACACTGGAGACCTCGCGGGGGTCAGCGACGATGGCTTCACAGGCCGCAGCCACACCTGGTGAGTACGCCAGCGCCAAATCACGCTGGTTGGCCAGCGGCTTGGTGGCCACCACCTCCAGTTTGCCTGGTATCGGAAAGCGGTGGTAATCGAGTGCCGCCTCTTTGAGATCGGCGTTGGGTGAATTGCGGGCACCTGAATCAGACATAAATACTCGCTCTGTTGCTGACATAACGTTAAGTGTTTCTCGCGATCACGTTACAACGCTTGGCCGGCTTTGTCAGGCGTCACGCGGTGTCGGGCTTCGTTTTGCCGCTGCTTTCGAAGGCTTTGTGGCCGAATCCAGAACATGGCGCGCTACTTTTTGCATCACATTCGGCAGGCCCGCCGACGTCACCTCGCCGCGCGCAATCCAGGTGGCCTGTGCGACCTTGGGTACTGAAGCAACCTGACTAACCCACACTTCGAGTTTGAGGTGAAAATGAGTGAAGGTATGTTCAACAACGCCAGGTAAAGCTAACCACTTCTTTTTCACCGGCGCAGCAGGCTGGGCCTCATTCTTTGTCCACCGTTTTGTGCGCCACTCGGTGCTGGGAAACGCAAGCATCCCGCCGAGCAGGCCTTTGGGTGGGCGGCGGTGCAGTAAAACGTCACCTTTTTTTGACTGAACCCAAAACACAACACCATGGCGCGTTGGTATGGCTTTCTTGGGCTCTTTGCGGGGCAGATCAGCGGCGATGCCTTGTTTGCGCGCGCGGCATTCAGTTGCCCACGGGCACAAAATACACGCCGGAGATTGAGGCG
>JANLSL010000535.1:0-2831 GCA_031362385.1 Alphaproteobacteria bacterium
CCTCTCCAATCTTGATCATGCGCACGACCAAGCTGGGGAACTGTCCGGTATTACGCAGCGCAGTCGAGAGCGGCTCACCGTTTTGTACTTGCTGGCGCACGATCTTGAGCGACTCTTCCAAGCAGCGGTTGCCGATGACGCGTTGGGCGGTTTCGAGACACTGTAAAATGGGAACGCCTGACTGAAACATCACCGCGAAAAAGTGCGCGAACCGTGAGATTGAGATTTTGGTTGTGACACTGCCAATCTTGGGGATGCGAAGCGCCATACAGGAAAACGCGAATTGCATTTTATCCGATGAGGCCCGCAATGCGCCTATTCCAACGGTCAAAATGATGGGCACCAAAATAATCGCCCACCAATAATTTTGCACAAAATTTGACGTGGCAATCAACGCAACGGTCACAGGCGGCAACTCGGTATTGTTTGATTGCAGAAATTCGACAATACCGGGCACTACAACGCCCATCATAAAGCCCAACATGCCGGTGATCACCACCAACACGCCGACCGGGTAACGCACCGCCTTGATAATACGCTGGCGGATAGCATCTTCCCATTTCACGTGGTGGACAAGGTGCTGGAACGATTCTGTCAACTTGCCGCTTTCTTCACCGGCCGCAATCAGCGCGCCGTAAAGATCGCCAAAAACTTTTGGATGCTTTTCAAACGCCTGTGACAGCGGCGTTCCGCCCGTCACATCGTTGATAATATCTGTTGTGAGATCACGCAGTGCCGCATCGTCAGCTGAATCACGCACATCATTCAGCGAGTCGATGAGGGGAACACCTGCGGCTTGAAGCTGCTCAAGGTGGACAAAGAACTGGATTTTATCGCGGGCTTGAATGGTGCGGCCACCGCCAATAACAAACTTACTTTCTTTAATAGGCTTGCTGTCAACCAACATCATGCCCAGCTTGTTTAGCTGCTGGTACAAATCGCTTTCGTTGGCAGCATTCACCTTACCGCGAATTTGCTTCCCGTCTTTATTCAGCGCACGGTAGGAATATTGCGGCATTACGAAATTGATCCTGAGAACGAAGGCGAACTAAAGGCGCGAGGTAAAGTCGACAACCCGCATCGCGGCATCAAGGCTGGTCAGCCCTGCCAGAACTTTGGCCGAGGCATCGCCAATCATCGGGACAAAGCCCGACTTTTCAGCAGCTTTCTTGACCATAGTCAGCGACGCGTCAGCCAGAATCAAATCATCGACCTCTTCACTGAACGGCATGATCTCGATCACCGCCATGCGGCCCTTGTACCCGGAACGACGGCAGTTATCGCAGCCCTTGGCGTGGCCGATGGTGGGCGGATTGGCCGGATCAACGCCCAGCATTTTGCAATCTTGCGCAGTGGCGGTTTTCATTTCTTTGCAGTCGGGGCACAGCTTGCGCACCAGGCGCTGCGCCAAAATGCCGATCACGTTACCGGCCATCAGGCTGGGCTTGAGGCCCAAATCGATCAGACGCGGAATGCAGCCGGCGGCATCGTTGGTGTGCAGCGTGGTAAACACCTGGTGGCCGGTCATGGCCGCGCGCAAGGCCATGGTGGCAGTACCTGAGTCGCGCACTTCGCCCACCAGAATAATATCAGGGTCCTGGCGCATGAGAGTGCGGATCCCTTCCGAGAAACTAAGTGAGCTGCCTTCACGCACTTGGGCTTGGCGAATGAGTTGCAGCTCGTACTCAACCGGGTCTTCGAGCGTCATGATGTTGACGTCGAGCGAGTTGATGAAGCTCATCATAGCGTACAGCGTGGTGGTTTTGCCTGAGCCGGTTGGCCCAGTGACAATCACAATGCCCTCGGGCTTGAGCAGCATTTTTTTGATGAGATTGAGGTTGTGATCGGTCAGCCCCACCTTATCAATTGTCACTAGCGCTTGGGTTTTATCCAAAATGCGCAAGACTACGTTTTCGCCGTGAATCGTGGGCAGGGCCGAAACGCGGAAGTCGACCTTGCGGTTACCAATTTCAAGCGCGAAGCGCCCGTCTTGCGGGTTCAAACGGTCGGCAATGTTCATGCCTGACATGAGTTTGATGCGGTGCGCGGCTGCCGTCCAATAGCGCTTATGCAGAGTGCGAATTTGCGTCATTTCGCCGTCGATGCGATAGCGCAGGCGTAAGAAGTTGCCTTCAGGTTCGAAGTGAATATCTGAGGCACCGGTTTTAATGGCATCCAGCAGCAGCGCGTTCACCAACCGCACCAACGGATGGAGGTAGCCACCTTCAAGTTGTTCTTGATATTCGGTTTCTTCAGCGTCGCCCTCGACCGACTCTAGCTCTTTCAAAATACCGTCGATGGAAAGTTCGTGGCCGTAATATTGGTCGATAGCTTTTTGAACTTCGGTGTCGGAACACACCAAGGGCTGCACATCGGTGCCCGCCGGGAAGAACCTTTTCACTTTATCGATGGCCAACACGTCGTAAATGTCGGCCATGGCCAGGCGAAGTTTTTTGCCATCAAAGCTGACCGGGAACGAGCGGTAGCGTTGGGCCGCTTCTTTGGGCAGCAGCGCCAATGCTTCAGCTTCAACCACGGTCGAGCCAGGGACAAAGCGCTGGAAGCCGGAGCTTTCAGCCAAAACGGCCGACAGGGCCTGTTCGGTAATGAACCCCAACTCGACAAGCAATTCGCCCAGCAGTTTGTTGGTTTTTTTGCGCTCGGCGAATGCGACCTCAAGCTGATCTTTGGAAATCAGCCCACGTTCGACCAGCAAATCACCAATACGCGCGGTTGGTTTTGCTGCCGCATCGGGTTTATCGCCGTCCATGACCCCGTCCCCCGTCGATCAAGTCTTGACCCGAAATTTATACCAGCCGGCCCCCAATGGC
>JANLSL010000549.1:0-4037 GCA_031362385.1 Alphaproteobacteria bacterium
TCGAGCTTATTGCCAAACTCAGCCTTAAAAATTTCTTTGACGTGCTTTGAGGTGGGGCCCAGCTCAAGGCCACCGCAACGGTCGTGAATCATCACTTTCAATGCGTCGCCCATTTGAATTTGCACGAAAGTGCGCGCCAGTCCGTAGCCTTCAAGCGTAAGGCGCTGTTCAAGCGATTGACCGATATTCTGTGCAACGCCCTGAAAGTGTTCAGCGCCTAACGCTTCGGCGCGGGTTTGCTCCATGGCGTTATAGGCATCAATCGCATCTTTGCCGGTAGGCATACGGCGCGTGTGAATGGCTGCGTTGTGATGTTTGAGGCGCAATGCCATGGCGTCAGCAGCGCCGCGCAGCCGAATAACATTTTCTTTAGTTAACTTTTGCGGCGGCAAGGGCAAGCGCACCTCGCCAGCGGGGGTCGAGCCAAACTTTTGGTTATTGGCAATGGGTGTGAAAACAACCGTTGCGTCTTCGCGGCCCGATATCGCTTTTACCGCAGCCGTGGTAGCCGTCTTGAAGGCTTCAGTCTTTGACGGGCCACGCTCGGCATAACTTTGGTATTGGTTTGCACTCACTGGTCTGGGCTTTGAGTTAGGCGGCCTCGATGGCAGCGCCGGCGATGTCTTCGCCAAAGCAGCGCTGATAATACTCGGCAATGGTGGCGCGCTCGGTTTCGTCACACTTGTTGAGGAACGTCACGCGGAATGCATAGCCAACATCTTTGAAAATCGTGTGGTTCTCAGCCCAGCTGATCACAGTGCGCGGTGACATCACTGTGGAAATATCGCCCGCCATAAAGCCCCGCCGGGTGAGGTCGGCCACGTCGACCATGGCCGAGATGGTGCGTTTGCCTTCTTTGGACGTGTAGCCAGGCACTTTGGACAGCACGATGGCGGTCTCGGCATCGTGCTCGAGGTAGTTGAGCATGGCTACGATATTCCACCGATCCATCTGGCCTTGGTTGATTTGCTGTGTGCCATGGTACAGGCCCGTTGTATCGCCCAAGCCCACGGTGTTGGCGGTGGCAAACAACCGAAACGCCGGATGCGGGCGAATGACTTTGTTTTGATCAAGCAGGGTTAGCTTGCCTTCAACTTCCAGCACCCGCTGAATGACGAACATCACGTCGGGTCGGCCTGCGTCGTATTCATCAAACACCAGGGCGACGGGGTTTTGCAAAGCCCACGGCAGCAAACCTTCGCGAAACTCAGTAACCTGTACGCCATCGCGCAACACAATGGCGTCTTTGCCGATCAGATCAATGCGGCTGATGTGGCTATCGAGGTTGATGCGCAAACATGGCCAGTTAAGCCGTGCTGCAATTTGTTCGATATGGGTTGATTTGCCCGTGCCGTGATAACCTTGAATCAGCACCCGGCGGTTGTGCGAGAACCCGGCCAAAATGGCAATGGTGGTGTCATGATCAAAGCGATACGCCTTGTCGATATCGGGCACGTGGTCTTCGCGTTCGGAGAAGGCCATCACTTTCATGTCGATATCAAGACCGAACGTCTCGCGGACCGAGACCTGGCGGTCAGGCAAACGCACGCCCGTATCCCCGCGTAGTAACTCGGCTTTCTTCGTCATAGCGATGCTCCAAAAAACGGCGGCGTGATGCACTTAATCATTGTTTATGACATGCCCCAGCTTTGTCAGGCAATCTGGGTTTGCGGGGCGGCTTTTTTGTGGCGCTGAGGCGTTTTAGCCAAGTGTCTTTTTTAGCCAATGCCCTTGGTCCAGCCCCCGTCGGCTGTGACGGCAGTGCCGATCATATTCGCCGCGCGGTCCGATGCCAGGAACACAATCAACCCCGCGATGTCGTCGGGTTCGCCCAGTTTCCCTAAGGGGATTTGGCTGGCGTAGTCATTCTCAACCTCGGCGACGCTGCGCCCCGATGACTGCGCCAGCCGGTTCATCAGCGTGGTCCAGCGCTCGGTGCGGGTGGGCCCAGGATTGACGGCGTTCACCACCACGCCGTGGGGTGCGGCTTCTTCGCCGAGGCCGCGCGTAATGGCCAGCAGTGCTGCATTTGCTGCCGCACCAGGCAGAAGGCGCGGTGAGGGCTGCAAGCCCGTATTGCCGACAACATTGACGATCCGTCCGTATTTCTGCGCAATCATCACGGGCATCACAGCGCGCATCATGCGGATGGTTCCCATGACCTTGAGTTCGAAACTTTCCTGCCACACGCGGTCGGCCAATTCCCAGAATAGTCCGCCCTGCGATGCACCAGCTGAGTTAATCAACACATCAATCCGACCAAATTTTTCCTGGGCGATTTTGATGGCCCCGTCAGCTGATGATTCTTGGGTCAAATCAACCGGCACCACCACGCACGACGTGCCGTGGTGTTTGCTCAGTTCTGATGCAAGCGTGTCGAGGTCCGCACGGTTGCGCGACGCGAGCACCAGCTTGGCCCCTTCAGCCGCAAGTAAGCGCGCACTGGCCGCACCAAGGCCGCGACTGGCGCCGGTAATCAGCACGACTTTATCTTTGAGACGAAGGTCGATGGCCATCACTCCAGAAATAAAATTAACCTAAGGTTACGCGGCGCAGCGCCGCCGACAAGAGTTGATATGCGCTGTTGATCATTTTCATGCGGTTTTCCGCCTCAGCGCTGCCCCCGTGCGTATCGGGGTGATGTTGTTTCACAAGCGCTTTGTAGCGTCGCTTCAGGTCGGTCATGGTCAGAGGACCTTCCAGATCCAAAATACGAAGTGCTTTGCGCTCGTCAGGCTTCAGGCCTTGATCTGCTTCCCACGATTTCTGCCGCGAGGTCTTTTTCAGCTTAGGGTCAAAGGCCGTGCCCGCACCCAAGTCCAACGGATCGCGAATATCAGCGGTTGACCAGGCCCGTGCTTTTTTTACGCTTGGGCCCGTCCCATTGCTGCCCAGCGGCCACGTCGGCCGGTCCCACGTCACCATCCGGCGAATTTCAGCTTCGATGTCTGCCGGTGTCATGTGGATATGAAAATCCCATGTGGCGTTGAAAGTGCGCACATGATCCAGGCAATACATCACGTAATCTGACAGCGTACGGTCTTTTGGTGCGCGGTAAACCCCGGGCGCGGCACAGCCTGCCCAGGCACACAGGCAAGCTGAAGTCGCCGGTGCCGGGGAGGCAATCGTGGTGAATTTCGGTTTCAATCGCGCCATCAGGCAACTATCTCGCCCTGTTGATTTTCTTCCAATCTTGTTTCTTGGTCAGCTTTGTGCTTCGTCTGGCGCAGCGAATCATTTCCTGGAAGACGAACATGGGCCAGTACCGCGACCGCATTGCCGCCAAACTGGCAGCTGCCTTGCAGCCGACTAAAATCGACATTTATGACGATTCCCATCGTCACGCTGGCCACACGGGTGACAACCCCGACGGTCATGGCGAGACGCACTTTAAGGTTACCGTCGAATCGGCAGCCTTTGTCGGGAAATCGCGCGTTGATCGTCAGCGCCTAGTTTACAGCGTGCTGGCGACCGAACTGAAAGAACGCATCCATGCACTCGAACTGGTGCTGCGCGCGCCGGGTGAGGCTTGATCTGAGGCAAGCAATATTGGTAGAGAAAGGCCTGCTCATTTATCTAAAATACGCGAAAACTGGATAGTTGCTAAATGCTCAGAGCAGGTAAGTCGCTGACACCTCATCGATGTCCGCGTTTGACCTCTGCACCAACGCCGTCGTTATAAATTGTATATCTATTCTTATTTTCACACGTAACCCGAAATTTATTGCCGTATCTTCTTTTTGACTTTTCGAGTTTTGCAACAGTGCCACACGGGCGGCCCGTTGACTCGATCGTTTTTTGAGCACTTTCTCGATTTTTCAAATCGCGAGCAGTGCTGTCTGCTGCCAAGATTTGACTGGAACAGAAAGTTATCATCATCGTTAAGATAAATGCCAACTGAGATTGACGCAAATGCCCATATCTTAACGCATTGATGCGTGTTGTGTTCTGAAGTTTTCTCATTTGAACATTCCAGAAAGCGCGAATCCTAAAAATAGGAATGCGTTGACGAAAGCTTTCGAAACCGTAATTGCTCC
>JANLSL010000578.1:0-8278 GCA_031362385.1 Alphaproteobacteria bacterium
TTTGAAGCCACCGACGTGGGCCCTATGAAGAACGCGCGCGTTCTCGAAGGCATGTCGCTGCTCTACATGACCCCGTTCATGTCGGGCAAAGCCGACCAACGCTTCGAGTGGGCCGTGCGCCGTTCAGGCGGCGTGAAGTTAGGCCCTGTGCGCCCGGCAGGTTGATAACAATGAAACGCCGGAATTTGTTAAGTGCGGCACTGGCGCTGAGCGCTGTTAGTCCCGTAGCTGTTGGCCCCGTACACGCTGCGGACAAACTTAAGCCCCTGTTTGTGGTCGGTGCGACGGCACGCATGGCACCTGAAATCATGCAGCAAGCGTTGGACCAAGGCCGCCGCGTCACTGGCTTTGCGCGCAGCCCTGAGAAAATCACAATCACACATCCCAATTTCACCGCCATCAAAGGCGATGTGTATGACCTGAAGGGCCTTGAGAAAGCACTTAAAGGTGATGAGGTTGTGATTTCGCTGATCGGCCCTGCCGTCGAGCCCAACACAGAACCTGGCTACATTGATTTGTATTCGGTGGGCGTGGCTACCGTGATCTCAGCGATGCGCACCAAGGGAAATAAGCGCCTGTTAATCACCACGTCGGGCGGGACTGAGCAAATTCCCAAAGAAAAGCCAACCAACGGCAATCGGGTTGACGAGATTGTGTGGAAAAATCGCAACCTCTACGGCGATATGCAGCGCTCGGAGAAAATCATCGCTGTCAGCGGGCTTGAATACATCGTGTTGCGGCCGCGCTTTCTGGGCGACGGGCCCAAACAGCACAATCTAAAATTCTCGGTCCATAAGAACCACACTGCGTTTGATGAACGTACCGGCGGCGAAACCAGTCGCGTGCTTTACTCGGACATTGCCGAATTTGTGCTAACGCTGTTGGACGGCCCCAACCCATACCTGGGCACAGCGGTGGGTATTTACAGCGATGCCGTGGTGCAACTCAAGCCACGATCAGAGTAGCCCCCTAGCCCAACGCGCCGCAAATTTCTTCGGTCATCTTCTTGGCGTCGCCAAACAACATCATTGTGTTGTCTCGGTAGAATAACTCGTTATCGACGCCCGCGTAGCCCGCCGCCATGGAGCGTTTCACAAATAAAACGGTCTTGGCCTTTTCAACGTCCAAGATGGGCATGCCATAAATCGGGCTTTGCGGATCGGTCTTGGCGACTGGGTTCGTCACATCGTTGGCACCAATCACATATACGGCATCGGCGGTGGTGAACTCGTGGTTCACCTCTTCCAACTCAAACACTTCGTCATAGGGAACATTGGCTTCGGCCAGCAGCACGTTCATGTGGCCAGGCATGCGCCCTGCAACCGGGTGAATGGCGTATTTTACCGTGACACCTTCGGCTTTCAACTTATCGGCCATTTCGCGCAACGCATGTTGGGCCTGGGCCACAGCCATGCCGTAGCCGGGCACGATGATGACTTTGCTGGCATTTTTCATAATGAAGGCCGCATCGTCCGCCGAGCCAGCCTTGTGGGGCCGGGCCTCTTTTTTACCACCCGCTCCGGCTGCCGCCGCAGCGTCACCCCCAAATCCGCCCAGGATGACATTGATGATCGAGCGGTTCATGCCCTTACACATAATGTACGAGAGTATCGCGCCCGATGAGCCCACCAACGCGCCAACAATGATCAGCAAACTATTGCCAAGCGTGAAACCAATGCCAGCCGCCGCCCAGCCGGAGTAGCTGTTCAACATGGAAACAACAACGGGCATGTCTGCGCCACCAATCGGTAAAATCAGTAAGAAGCCAATCAGGAAGCTCAAGGCCATAATGGCAAAGAACAGCATGTAGTTTTCAGACGTGCAGAACAGCACAATCAACGCGACGATCCCAATGCCCAGGGCCGCGTTAAGTTTGTGTTGGCCTGGAAACACCAGCGGGTTGCCACTCATCAGGCCTTGCAGTTTCGCAAATGCGATGACGGAGCCGGAGAACGTCACCGCACCAATCGCCAAGCCCAGCGACATTTCCACTAAGCTTCCAGCGGCAATACTGCCCGCTGCGCCAATGCCATAGCTTTGCGGTGACAATAATGCGGCGGTGGCCACGAACACTGCGGCAAGGCCCACCAGACTGTGAAAAGCTGCCACCAACTGTGGCAGCGCGGTCATTTGGATTTTGCGCGCAACGACCGCACCAATGCTGCCGCCAAGCGCTATGCCAAGGATGATCCACACATAACTTTGCACTACGGGCGAAAAGAGTGTGGTGAGAATAGCAATCGCCATCCCAACCATACCCAACATGTTTCCTTGCCGTGAGCTTTCGGGGTTTGAGAGACCGCGCAGTGTGAGAATAAAAAATACGCCTGCGACAATGTAGGCAAATAGGGTTGCGCCAATGGCCATGTGATTTGCCCCTACTTGCCTTTTTTCTTGAACATCGCAAGCATGCGCTGGGTGACGATAAACCCACCGAAGATATTCACCGATGCTAAGATCACCGCCACGAAGCCCAGAATTTTAGAAACCCCGAAGGCTTCAGGGCCTGCCGCCAAAATCGCCCCGACGATAATCACGCTCGAAACAGCGTTAGTGACGGCCATCAGCGGGCTATGCAATGCGGGGGTGACACTCCACACCACATAGAAGCCTACAAAAACTGCAAGCACAAAAATGGTCAGGAAGAACCAGAAATCGTTGGGGCCGTGGGCGACCAAGCTGGTCAATTCAGGCGCGTGTTCCATTTTATTCTCCTTTAACCGGCCAACGATGGGTGAACCACCGCGCCGTCTTTGGTGATCAGCGTGCCTTTCACCAATTCATCGTCAAAGTTTATTTTCAAATTGCCCGTGCCCTTCTCGATCATCAGGGCGGCGAAGTTGAACACGTTTTTCGAAAATAAGGCGCTGGAATCGCGGGCCAAGCGCGCTGGCATATTCGAGTACCCTATGATAATTGCGCCGTTGTCGGTGGTGACCACCTGATCTTTCACTGCACCCACGACATTGCCGCCGGTTTCAACCGCCAGGTCAACAATGATCGAGCCAGCTTTCATGCTGCGCACCATCTCAGCCGACACTAACTTCGGCGCTGGGCGACCTGGGATCAGCGCGGTGGTAATTACAATATCTGACTTGGCAACTTCAGCGGCCACAGCGGCAGCTTGCTTTTGCTTGAAGTCGTCATCCATTTCTTTGGCGTACCCACCAGAGGTTTCCGCCGCCTTCATTTTTTCCTCGTCAACGACGATAAACTTGCCACCCAAGCTTTCCACTTGCTCTTTGGCGGCATAGCGCACGTCGGTCGCGTAGACCACAGCACCCATCCGTTTGGCCGTCGCGATGGCCTGCAAGCCCGCTACGCCAGCGCCAAAAATCAACACGCGCGCAGGGGCAATGGTGCCGGCTGCGGTCATCATCATCGGCATGGCGCGGCCAAAGGTGGCCGCTGCGTCGATCACGGCTTTGTAGCCTGCTAAATTGCTTTGCGATGAGAGAATGTCCATCGCTTGCGCGCGACTAATGCGCGGCATCAGCTCTAACGCAAAGGCATTGACGCCTTTGGCTGCCAAAGCTTGCGCCATCGGCTTGCTGGTCAGCGCATTTAATTGCGCTATGAGGTAGCTGCCAGATTTAAGTGCAGTGATTTCGTCAATGCCTTCGTCAGCCGACATCGGCCGCTGCACTTTAACCACCAAGTCCGCACTTGAAACTGCAGCCCCAGCGCTGGCGACAATCGTGGCACCGGCTGCCGTATAGTCTGCATCTGAAATACTGGCAGCCACCCCAGCACCCGCCTCTACCACCACT
Source organism: Alphaproteobacteria bacterium (assembly GCA_031362385.1). Lineage (GTDB taxonomy): Bacteria > Pseudomonadota > Alphaproteobacteria > Rhodospirillales > Rhodospirillaceae. Next base: position 3,771 of record JANLSL010000578.1, read on the forward strand.
TGGGCGCCAAGACCGATGAGTTTTTTGACCGTGTCAGGCGTGGCTGCAACACGGGTTTCGCCGGGCCGACGTTCTTTCAAAACCGCAATTTGCATCACACTATCCCCTGCCAGCGCCCCAAGGCCGCTATCGCCCTATTCATGCAAATTCACCCGCTCTTGCCAAGGGTTAAGACTGTCCTACCACTGGATATGTCGTTGAATCGCCTCACAGATCAGCGAAGTGGCGGGCCTTAGAAAATCCTATATGGTCATTACCTCGTATAACCAATGACTTGCACAGTATTCGGACCCCACCATGTATCGATTCGTTTTGGCACTCAGCTTTCTCGTCGGTTTGGCGACCACCACCAGTGCCGCCGAGCAAAAAGAACGCCTGCTGTTTGACGTCATGTTTGGTGGGCTTCATGTGGCAGATGTTGTGGTCTCGTTGGATCAATCACCCACCGCCTATCAATCGCGATTGGAAATGCGCACGCGCGGTGTGCTTGAGTTTTTCCAAGACTTCCGCGCTGATATGAAAAGCGAAGGCACCATTGCTACGGAAGCCACCCCAAAACTATATAGCCGCGCGTGGTCTAGCCCAGAAATGGCCTCAGACATGGTGATGAAATTCGACGTCGTCAGTGGCCTCAGCCAATCTGAAGAACGATATTACAACCCATCCACTGGCGCTGCACTGAAAGCCGAAGATATGCCGTGGAATAGCAAACGTAAGCCGATCATGCCGGTCCCTGAAAACCTGCGCGCCGGGGCGATTGACCCGATGACTGCTTTCCTGGCCGCGCGGCGGCAAATTTTTATGTCAGGTCAGCGCGAAGCGCGCGTCCCAATTTATGATGGCCGCCGGCGCTATGATATTGTCAGCACTGCTGGTAAGCCCCGCACCTACACTATCAATAATCAACCGCGCGAATTGATTCCGGTGACCTCTCGGGTTGAGCCCGTGTTTGGTTTTGATGCTGAAGCCGAAGACCGCATGCGCGAGTCAAAGGGAACCACATTATTCACCACCGACGCGCGCGCCATGCCGGTGCAAATCATTTTGGCCAACGATATGTTCTCGAGCGTGATGAATCTGGTAGCCGAGTGCACCACTGACCCAGCACCCTGCGATAACTTCGGCAAAGCGCGCGTGAAGTAAAAGCCCGACCTGAGTTAAGCTTAGCCCCGCTTGCGTCTGAGTACTTTTTTGTACTCTTCGGCGTCGTCGCGTGTGGTGGGCCAACTGGCCAGATCAAACACCATGGGCGTTTTTTGCTCAAGCCCCTTGCGCGCGGCAGCGGGAATGTCGTCCAAGCTTTTCATCTTAGCACCCATGGCGCGGCCCCAACTGCGGCCCGGGCGCGTCCCCATGCCTGCCCACGGCTGAAAGCTGACCAGGTTTTGAAACTGGATCGCGGCCGAAGCGCGCATGACGGTGGGATCAGCGACTTCATTCAGCGGCGAGAAGTAAACATAATGCGAATCCCAAAACATTGTGGGGCCAGATGAGTCCAAAGGGAATTCTTCTGGCTTGAAGGGATTGGGGTAAGAAAATCCTGACATCGTAGGCAGCATAACTGTATCGCCGATGGTTTCGATGGCCATGGTTTTTGGCTTGAGTGTTGCCCCCGGCCCGGTCACAACTTCATCGGGGCCAATCTCGAGCGTCAAGGGCCGGCCAATAAAGTGCCAAGGCTCAAGAGTTTCGCCGGTTATAGGATTTTTCCACGTCTCCAACACCTCGTGTGTATCGAACTTGCAGTACACTCCGGCCTCAAAGACCGTGACTGCGGTGTTACCATTCGCCAACGGCTTGCACACCCTGATCACCACATTGCTCGACGTATATAGCGGCACCAAATTGCCCGCATGCATGTAAGCAAAAATATGCATGCGGTAGAATGCTGGCACGGTCTCGGCTGCCGCACTGGCGATAATTTTCGCGCGTATTTTTGCGCGCTGGATGGGGTCGTCGAGCTTGAGTTGGCTTGCGGCCTGCGCCGAGCTAACGCCAGCTACCATCGTAGCCGCCATACCCAGACTCGCGATGATAGAGTTGCGCCGCGAAATGTCTGCAAACGTCATGATGCGCTCCTACTCAGCATTACCCCTGCTTGGCTTTGCGCCAAGCCATATACTCAGGGAAATCAAGACGCGGCTTGGTCCACCCGTCAATGTTGAAAATCTCAGGTGTTTGCTTTTCAAGCGTTGCGCGTGCCGCCTTGGGCAATTCGTCGAGGCTTTTCAGCTTGGTGCCATAAGCCTTGCCGTAGGTACGCCCCGGCTTACCGCCCAGCCCAAACCAGGGATGCCAACTCACCAAATTTTGAAACTGCGAGAACGCGCCCGCGCGGGTCAACTTTGGGTTCAGCACATCGGCAACTTTGCCCGCCTGCACAAAATGCGAATCCCAATAATAAATCGGCCCGGCTGATTCTTTCGGGTATTGCTCGGGCTTCATCGGATTGGGAAACGAAAACGCCGATTGGCTGGGCACAAATACGGTGTCACCAATAATGTCGATGCGCTGCGCTTTGGGTTTCACAGTTGCTGTTTCATCGGTCACCGCACCATCGGGGCCGACCTCGGCCTTCAACGGCCCGCCAATGAACGGCCACACATCGCGCTTTTCACCGGTGATCGGGTTTTCCCACACGTCGATGGATTCGTCCGTATCGAACTTGCAGTAAGCCCCCGATTCAAAAATCGTTCCCGCATAGTTGCCATTGGGCAGCGGTTTCCATTTGGTGATGTTGAGGTTGTTCATGGTGACGAAAGGGATCAAATTGCCTTCGTTCGCGTATCCGTACAGATGCAAGCGGTAGAAGGTGTAAACCGTCTCCTCGGCGATTGAGCCGCCTATTTTCGCACGCACCATGGCACGCGTTTTGGGATCGGCCAGATCAAGCGTGCCGATTTTTTGTGCGGCTGCGTCTTGCGCCGTCGCTGCGCCAACCGCCGTGAGCGCCGCTGTTGCAAGTGCGCTGCGGCGTGTAATGGTCGATGATGTCATGAAAGCCTCCCTGCCCTAGGACTGAGACTATAAAGCCAACCCAGCTTTCTTCAAGGCAGCGAACTGGTGCTTGGCCAAAGTTTTCTCGTCGAAATTCTTGATGGTGTCATGGAACAGCCGATGCCAATTCACCTTCGCACCCAACCTCAGGAACACGCCCCCTAAGCCCACAGCAGCGCGGTCGACCATCACGAATTCACGCGGCGGCCTTACCCCGCCCAGGCGTTTGAGTTCACTGTGGACTTTCTCGGCAACTTCGCGGCCATAGGTGGAAGCATTGGTTTCCTCAATCAAGCGTGGCCGGTCTTCCATCAGCGGCGCATACACAAATGCCGCCCAGCGGTTGAGTGTTTCAATCACCCCGGGTTTGAGATTCTTGAACCCCCAGCTTTCATATGCTGCAACAGCGAGTTCCTGATCGCCACTTTCAAGCGCGCGATAAAGGTCAATCACGCCACTGACAAACGCCGAGCTGAAAATACGGATGGCGCCAAAATCCATCAGGTTGATTGAGGAATCGGCACGCGCGGTGTAATTGCCTAAGTGCGGGTCACCATGAATCACGCCGTAGGTATAAAACGGCACATACCAGGCCTTGAACAGATTGATCCCAAGCTGGTTGCGGGCGTCTTGGCTTGGGTTTTCTTCCAAAATCTCAGTCAAGGGGCGGCCATCGATCCATGTCATGGTCAATAGGCGCCGGGTCGACAGATTAGCTAGAACTTCGGGAACATGCACACCGTCTTCCTTGGCCAGCATGATCTGGTAGAGCGCCAGGTTGCGCGCCTCGTTGGTGTAATCGAGTTCCTCTTTCAAGCGGTCGGTGATTTCAGCATGAATTTCTGACGGATCAATCGCGGGGGCAAATTGCCGATAAGTGGCAAATACCAGCTTCAGCTGCCGCAAGTCTGCCTCAACCACCGAGTCCATATCCGGGTACTGAAGCTTACAGGCCAGAGCTGCACCGTCTTTTGAAACAGCACGGTGCACTTGACCTAACGATGCCGCGCGTGCCGCCTCACGTTCAAACGACTTGAACTTCGTTTGCCAGTTCGCACCCAGCTCCGACATCATACGTCGGTTAACAAAAGGCCAGCCCATGTGCGGTGCATTGGCCTGCAATTGGGCCAGCTCGCGCGCGTATTCGGCAGGCAACGCATCGGGGATGGTGGACAAAATTTGCGCCACCTTCATCAGCGGGCCTTTCAGCCCACCCAGCACCGCGCGCAGGTCTTCAGCGTTTTTAGTGCGATCGCTTTTCAGGCCAAAGAACCGCTCGCCTGCCACCCGCGCAGCAAAGCCGCCAATGCCGGTGCTGACTTGCGCATATCGTTTGACGCGTCCGCCGAGCGTATTTTCGTCGGTGTCTGCCACAGGCACTTATGCCACTTTTTCAAGCTGATCGATAAAGCCAGAGATGGTGTTCATACCACGACGCCAAAAGCCGGGGTCGGTGGCATCGAGCCCAAAGGGCTTGAGCAATTCCTTATGCCGGTCGCGCCCCCCAGAAG
>JANLSL010000597.1:0-2852 GCA_031362385.1 Alphaproteobacteria bacterium
GACCGCACCCTCAACGGGGGTTTGCGCTTTCCAGAACGCTACGCCGCGACAAGTGCCAGCGACACCTGGCTCTTTGATCAGGGCCGCGAATGGGTCAAAGGCCCATTTCTCCTGGCCGGGTGATCGCGCTTGATCCCAAAACCGGCCAGGAGAAATGGGCCTTTGACCCATTCGCGGCCCTGATCAAAGAGCCAGGTGTCGCTGGCACTTGTCGCGGCGTAGCGTTCTGGAAAGCGCAAACCCCCGTTGAGGGTGCGGTCTGTCAGGCTCGTATTTTCTTTGCCCAATATGGCGGGCGCTTGATTTCACTCGATGCCAAGACCGGCGCTCCTTGCGAAGATTTTGGGACCGGGGGTTTTCTTGATCTGGCGCTCGCGGAAAATGGCGGCACCGGAAAAATGCGTTTTACCTCGCCGCCCGCGGTGCTGAAAGACAGCGTTATCGCAGCCGGCTCCATTGGCGATAACATTCGCGCCAATCAACCCGATGGCGTGATCCGCTCGTTTGATGCCCGCACCGGGAAACTATTGTGGCGCTTGGTCACCATCCCGCCCGCCATGAGCGACCAGACGGGTAATGCTGATGTCTGGACCACATATGCGGTCGATATTGAGCGCAATATGGTTTTTATTCCCACCGGCAGTCCCAGCCCCGATTTTTACGGCGCCCTGCGCAACGACCCTATTCCATACGCAAATGCTTTGCTGGCAATTGATGCGACCACGGGCACGGTGAAATGGCATTTCCAAATCGTGCACCATGATTTGCTCGACTACGACCTTCCGGCACAGCCAATGCTGGTGGACATCACGCGCGATGGCGTGAAAATTCCAGCGGTGATTCAAATCACCAAAATGGGAACTGTGTTTACGTTTAACCGTGAAACGGGCGAACCATTGTTCCCGATCGAGGAACGCCCGGTGCCGGTGTCTGACATCCCTGGCGAGATGTCGTCACCGACACAGCCCCGCGCCGTCAAGCCCGAGCCTTTTTCGCGGCAGTCGTTTACCGAGGATGACGTGTTTGGTTTGACGTTCTGGGATCGCGGTAAATGCCGCGATGAATTTCGCGCCATGCGCTATGACGGGCCTTTCACGCCGCCGAGCCTGAAGGGATCGATTGTATTTCCAGGGCCCTCAGGTGGCGGGCTGTGGGGTGGTGCCGCCTACGATCCGGTGCGCAATGTGCTGATCGTCAAGGCGCAAAATTTTGTGCTGACGGCCAAGTTGTTTGAGGTCGGCGATCCCAACATTCCCAAAGTGCCTGAAACCGCCGCGGCGCGGGTGATGGAGGGCACACCTTATTTTGTTTACCTCAACCGCTGGCTCTCGCCGTGGGGAATTCCATGTAACCCGCCGCCATGGGGCGAAATCTCGGCCATCGATATGCGTACCGGCGAATACTTATGGCGTCGCCCGGTGGGCCAGGTGCCCTTCGGCCCCGGAAAGGTATTGAAAAGCCCCGCCGCGTGGGGCTCGCCCGTGGTGGGCGGACCAATGGTCACCGGCGGTGGATTGATATTCATGGCCGCGACTTTGGACTCGGTATTGCGTGCCTTTGATGTCGATACTGGAAAAGAACTGTGGTCGGCAAACTTGCCGGTGCCCGGCACGGCCGTGCCCATGACCTATGAACTCGATGGAGTGCAATATGTAGTGATCGCCGCCGGCGGTAGCGCGTTGGTGGGTACGGAACTCAGCGATGAACTGATGGCGTTTGCACTGCCAGGCAAGTGAGCGCTACGCTTTCGCAGGCATGTTATAGTCTTTCCAGTACGCGATCTTGCCCTCGCGCACCAAAAACACACCCGTGATGTGGAAGTGGTTATCAGGGCGCTTTGATCCGGGCTGTTGGATGAAGTGGTCAATGCGCTCGTTGATCACAATATCGCCCATCGCCTGGCTGCGAAAAATCTCCCAGTTAATTTCTTTCATGCCCGCCATGAAGCCGCCCAGGCGTTCTTTGAATTGCTCAATGCCTTTGATCGGCGGCGCGCCTTCGAACATGTGATACTCAATCTCGGCTGAAATGAACGGCAGCAATTTCTCCACGTCTTTTGCGCTCCACGCTTTGCAAAAATTGGTCACGAGCTCGGTGTTTTGCTTTTCGCGCGCGGCATTGTCTGTGCTGGACTTATCCGCATCGGTTGCGTGTGCCGCACCCGCACCCAGGGCCGAAAGCCCTATTGCCGAAAGTCCTATGACCGCAAGTGCGCCGCGCCGGTTGGTGGCCGATGTGTGGATGAGCATGGAACATCTCCTGATGGATGAGGGCGAGAGTATGCAACTTGGCTTAGTTTACGCTGCACCTCAACCTCATCACTCAACCGTGACCGCAACCGAGCGCGATCTCACGCCCCTGTGAGGCCTAAAAACCTGCTGGCTGTGGCAGAACATGGTCAATCGATCATCGCCGGGCGGTGGTAGTTCGGTATAGAATGCTTGAAGTTTCAACAAAGGCGCATCTCATGCTCATTCGGTTCAAGAAAAAATCAGACATTGCCTCTCACGAAATCACACCGCAGGCGGTGTATCTGAATCGCCGCGCGATGATGGCGGGCACGGGGCTGATCGCAGGCTCGGCTTTGTTGGGTGCAGCTGCGCAAGCCGCAGTCCAAGCCGGACCAGGCACGAACAAAGCCCTCACCGGCGTCAAAGAGGGCTACAACAAAGTTGGCCCTAAAGACGCGCTTACCCCTCATGATGCGGCGACGGGCTACAACAATTTTTATGAATTCGGCACCGATAAGGCCGACCCCGCCGCCAAGGCTGGCAAATTCAAGCCAACACCATGGACGGTAAAGATCGATGGCCTGTGCAACAACGGCGGCACTTTCGCGCTAGAAGATTTCA
>JANLSL010000596.1:0-1788 GCA_031362385.1 Alphaproteobacteria bacterium
GCCACGGCGCGCACGCCGTCAAAAGCAACTGAACTTCAGGCGCTGGCGAAAAAATACCCCAAGCTGACAATCGAAGCTTTGGATGTGACGAATATCAGCCAAGTCGATGCGCTGGCGGCTAAGTACAAAGGCACACCGATTGATGTGCTCAATTTGAATGGTGCCATCAATAGCTTCCGTGTCGGCCTGGAAGCGTTTGGGCCGCTGGACCCTGCGCGGCTCAATGAGATTCTCAGCACCAACGTCACTGCTCAGCTTCATATGGCCGAAGCATTTTTAGAAAGCGTCGCGGCCAGCCGCCAAAAAAAGATTGTGGCCATGAGTGCCGTGGGTGGTTCCATCTCGAATGTGAAAAACCCAACCGCACCGGCTTACAGGGCCAGCAAGGCTGCGCTGAACATGATTATGCGGGCATATGGTGAGCAGGTGAAAGAGCGCGGCGTGGCGGTGCTGGTCATCGCGCCGGGCACAGTGGACATTCACGATTACCTCAATGAAAAAGACTCAGCCAAAATCCCCGAACGTTATAAGCGCAACATGGCAGCGGGCGGGCTGGCACCACGCACCGCCATCGGCAACATGATCGACTTGATCGACACAATGACCATTGCCGACATCAACGCGTTCCATCAGTGGGATGGCAAAGTGCTGCCGTGGTGATTTGATACCCTCGCCCCATCTTTATGCTGGCGCGCCTTCGGCGCGACGGCGAGAGGGTTGGGTGAGGGGTTTGACATATGTAAAATGTCGCTTTACATATCGGCAATGAAACATCCCTCCCACCCAGGCCGTTTGATCAAGAACGAGATTGAAGAGTTGGGGTTGTCTGTCGCCGAGGCCGCCGCTGCGCTTGGCATCACACGACAGCAACTTTATAATGTCATCAATGGCAAGAGCGCCGTAACTGCAGAAATGTCGATGCGTCTGGAGAAAGGCATCGGCAGCACAGCAGACACCTGGCTGCGCATGCAAGCAGCGTATGATTTGGCGCAGATCCGCAACAGCAAGACCAAAATCGTTGTGAAGCGCATGGTGCAGAAAGCGGCGTGAGCTTCATGAATAATGATTTTGTCATTCTCGCGCACGCGGGAGTCCAGTTGCGATGTTAGCATGTGTTGCGCGATGGACCCCGGATCAATCGTCCGGGGTGACGAGTTGAGTGTGGTGATGGTGCGTGGGTAACAAAAGTTACTTTTACTGTCATCCTCGGACTTGATCCGAGGATCCAGGGTTGTGAGCGCCGTTCGTGGATTTTATCCTGGACCCTCGGGTCGTAGCCCGAGGGTGACGATTTGAGTGTGTTAATGGTGCAGAAAGCGGCACTGCGTTGATTGAACTTTGCGTTAGCTGAAAGCGGCCTTATTCGAGAATCAAGACCACACCATCCTGGCTATCGCTTCCATCGATCCCGTGGGCGTGAATAATCTCGACTAGCCAGTCAAATACGGTGGGCCCTTGATTGGTCTCTGCAAGATGCAGTTGCTGTCTGATGTAGCTGCGACTCTCAGGGTGACACTTCTCTAAGCGAACCTTTAGCTGCCTAATCGTTTCAGCATAGCTCAAGTGAATCTTAGACTCTGCCGCATGGCTCCAACGAAGCACAAAGCCGCCTTCGGGCGTGCCAAATCCACCACTAAGAATATCGTTAAAGGCGTCGAGGTTTCGCCCCCACTTTGCATCTGGGACTAAAACGCAGCTAATTTCATCGAAGAAGGTCTCGAGAGAAACGATGCGGGTTCCTTGGATTACATAGTCGTCCGTGAACAACGGCTAAGCCGTTGAAGCTGA
>JANLSL010000681.1:0-1939 GCA_031362385.1 Alphaproteobacteria bacterium
ACCCCGACACAATCGAGCATCTGATCACAGCCAATGACGAGTGCCGCTGGGTGCGCTACCGAAATTTTCACCGCTTTCATTTCAGCCAGAATTTCAGCGCAGCTTGCCGCCGTGCCGGCGTTGGCAGCGACGGTTGCCTTGGTTGAATATTCATCAACATCGGGAGACGTTTGCGTGAAAACAATGCCAGCACTGGTCAAAACCTGCGCCCGGCTTTTGCTGCCAGAGGCCAGAATTAGTTTTTTATTTTGGGTGCTCATGAGTTTACGGCATGGCGCTGATTGTAGAGTTGAATAATGCTAGCGGCGGTTTCTTCGATTGAGCGGCGCGTCACGTCGATCACTGGCCAGCCATGTTTTGTAAACAGCCGACGCGATTCAGCAACTTCCTCGCGCACGACATCAACATCGGCGTAACTCTCGCCCTTGGTTTCATTCATAATGCGTAGGCGACTTTGACGAATATCGCTGAGGCTTTTGGGCTCGCGCGTCAGCCCAACACACAAAGGGCGCGTGGCGTTGAGAATATATTCCGGCAGCACAAGCCCTGGAACGAGCGGGATATTGGCGACTTTAAATCCGCGGTTGGCAAGGTACATGCAAGTTGGTGTTTTTGATGTGCGCGAGACGCCCAGAAGAATGATATCTGAATCAACCATCGTTTCCATCGACTGGCCATCGTCGTGTTGCATGGTGAAGTGCATGGCATCGATGCGATGAAAATAATCATCATCAAGAACGTGCTGGCGGCCAATTTCGCTTGATGCTTCACGTTTGAAATATCGTCCGAGCGCTTGCATGACAGGATCAAGCGCTGAAACGGCAGGGATTTTCATGTCGCGGCACGCACGCTCGAGAAGCCCGCGCACTTCTGAATTGAGCAGTGTATAAATAACCAGGCCTGGTGCCGCACGAATGCCTTCGACCACGCGGCTCATTTGGCCGGTTGTGCGCACCAGCCACCACGAATGCTCCGTTACCGGTGTGCCTGAATATTGCACCAAGCAGGCGCGCGCGATGTTGGTAACCGTCTCGCCCGACGAGTCGGAGACCAAATGCAAATTAAAGGGTTGGGGCTCGTTCATAAAAATGTGTTTTGAGGGCCAAGTATAAGAAATTTATTGTGGGGATAACGAACCGGTATTAAAGCGCGCCAATAAATCATCCGTGAAGACGCGTATTCTGCGGTTAGATTATCAACTTGGGGATATCTTAACAGCAGCGATTGATGGGGCGGGATATCGTGGGTAAAGTAAATTCAGATCACAGCTATGCCCATATCACCGCGCAATCCCGGTATACAGATAGAACTGATATTGGATGATTTGATCCCCAGGACTCAGGCAATGATTTAGTTAAGTGAATTTGATAACATGTGTTTGTGTATGCTCTGATGACAGCGATAATCCCCATGACTCAGGGGCACCACTACCTACCACTACCTAGTAAGATCTAATCTTTTAGTATTAGAAGGTTATACCGCCCGGTGCGGGGGGTTTGACTTTCAACCAGGCTTCAAGTAAATACCTTCCATCATCTTCGGTCAGTCCTGATCGACCTCGTCGTCCCCACACCCGCTTCTTTCATCTGCCGCCAGGCATACTTGGGTGTTGGTTTTTCGATCTTTCTCATTCTCCTCAAACTTCGGCTTTTCCATGCATCTTTCAGAACTCAAACGTAAACCACCGGCAGAACTTCTTAAGTTTGCTGAAGAACTCGCTATCGAGAACGCATCGACCTTGCGCCGTCAGGACATGATGTTCGCGATTCTGAAGGTGTTAGCCGAAAAAGACACCTCGATTGAGGGCGATGGCGTGGTTGAAATTCTCCAAGATGGTTTTGGGTTCTTGCGCTCTGCGCTGTCAAACTATCTGCCAGGCCCGGATGATATTTATGTCTCGCCCAGCCAAGTGCGCCGCTTTGGTTTGCGCACCGGCGAT
>JANLSL010000691.1:0-3997 GCA_031362385.1 Alphaproteobacteria bacterium
ACCATGTGGGACCAGCACACCCATCCGGCCAATGCCGGGCTTAGCAGCAGTATGAATATACGATGCAACAACGCCCTGGTTGACCGACAAAGCAGCACAGCGACGCAACTGCATATTTTCGCCAATGGTGGCGACCAGGTGGGTGATTTGTTCGGTCACGTTACGGCTTTCGCCGGGATAAGCCATCGTTTTCAGTTTTTCGATGTCGCCCTTTGAGGCCAATGACAACTTGGCGCAGTCTTCGACAAATTTTTGGAATGAATCATTGCGGCCCACGAAATCAGTTTCTGCGTTGATTTCAACAACCGCACCCAGGGTGCCTTGGGTCGCGACACCAACCAAGCCTTCTGATGCGACACGGCCAGACTTCTTGGCCGCAGATGCCAGGCCCTTCTTGCGCAACCAATCAATGGCTGCTTCCATCTCGCCACTGGTGGCGGCCAAAGCTTGTTTACAATCCATCATGCCTGCGCCGGTTTTCTCGCGCAGGTCCTTCACCAATGAGGCGGTGATCTCAGCCATGGTCGTATCCTTTGAGGTTCGTGTGTCGGTGGGGGTTGATAAAGGGGCGGGCCACCCCATTTGAGCGGCCCGCTCACCAATATGCGACCCCATATGGGGCCTTGCGAGTTAAGCTTCAGCGCTGGCTGCGTCGGCGGCTTTTTTCGGGCGGGCGCGGCTGCGGGGTTTCTTCACCACGACAGTCTTTTTGTCGTCACCGTCTTCAGATGCTGCGGCAGCGGCTTCGGCCGGAAGCGTTTCGGTTGGGGCGGCTTCACCTTCACCGACATCAACGCCAGCTGATTTCATTTCGTCAGAAATACCGCCCAGCACCGTGTTCGCGATCAATTCGCAGTACAACTTGATGGCGCGAATGGCGTCATCGTTGCCCGGCACCGGATAGGTAATGCCAGTAGGGTCCGAGTTGCTGTCAAGAATAGCAACGACTGGAATTTTGAGCACGCGCGCTTCAGCAACCGCGATGGTTTCCTTGTTGGTATCGATCACAAAGATAATATCCGGGCGACCGCCCATGTCTTTGATGCCGCCCAATGCACGGTCAAGCTTGTCGCGCTCGCGTTGCAGGTTCAGTTGTTCTTTTTTCGTTAAACCGGCCAACTTGGTAACGTTGGCTATTTGCTCTTCCAAATCCTTCAAACGCTTAATGGAGTTAGAAACTGTTTTCCAGTTGGTGAGCGTGCCGCCCAGCCAGCGGTGATTGACGAAGTACTGGCCGCAACGCTCGGCGTACTCTTTCACCAAATCTTGCGCCTGGCGCTTGGTGCCGACAAACAACACCCGACCGCCCTCGGCCACCGCGTCGTGAATGGCTTTGAGCGCCCGGTCGAGCATGGGCACAGACTGTTGAAGGTCGATGATGTGAACGCCATCGCGAACGCCGTACAGGTACGGCTTCATCTTGGGGTTCCAGCGACGGGTCGAGTGGCCGAAGTGGGCGCCAGCTTCAATGAGCTGACGTAGCGATGCCGTTGGCAACGTCATGTGGTAGTTCCTTTTCCGGTTCTGCCTCGGCGGACGGGGAATCCACCAAAGCCCAAGGGCTTCGGAGGACACCGGATCGACCTCGGGAACACCCCGACGCCGTAAATCCGCCTGTGGAATGAGCGGGGTTATATGGGGGTTGGGGATAAAGAGCAAGGGTGGGGGCAGCAGGCCCTACAAAAGCCCTGAAAGGCCATTTTTATCTAATATACTCAAGAGCTTGAGGGATGGGCCACTCGGCTTCTTCACGCCCTGCTCCCATTGCGCAACAGTTGACTTAGTAACCCCTAAATAGTGCGCAAGTACGGCTTGGCTCACGCCCTGCTTCGCTCGAATACGCTTTACGCCGCGGGAGGACATTGGCTTAGACTTGTTAAAGCCAATCCCCTTAAATTTGGCGAGTTGAGCCTTTGTCAGGAAACCGCCCTCATAGAGATCGATCACCGTCTCCGTAATGGCTTCGCGAATACGTGGTCTCATTTCAGCCTCACTTCAAAGAGTCTTTCGTCGAGAACCATCGCATCAAGTTCATCGACGGCCTTCGATAACAACACTGACGCCAACTCGCGAAAATACAACAATTCAGGCGCCGTTAGCGTTTCTTGCTCTTGCTTTGCAAAGCCGAATAAGAAGACGCTAATGCCAGCATGGCGATAAGCAATTATTGTTCTGTATCCACCGCGTTTACCTGCACCGGCGCGGGCAATTCTTTTCTTAATCAATCCGCTACCGAGTTGCGCATCGATCAGCCCAGATTCAACTTCGCCTATTGCTTTGAGTAAAGATCTCTGAGTAATGCGTTCGTTTCGCGCCCAGCGCGCAAATGATTTAGTCGTAAAAACGCGCATGATCTTATCTATATCACTAAGTGATACAGATGGCAACGTTAGGGCTCAAAAATATCTTCTATTTTCGACTTAAAGAGCACCGAGATCTTAAACGCAAGCGGCAAGCTGGGGTCGTATTTTTCGGTTTCGATGGCGTTCACTGTTTGGCGCGAGACCTCCAACTGGTCGGCCAACTCGCCTTGGGTCCAGCCTTTGGTTTCGCGGAGACCACGAAGGTGGTTTTTCATTTAAACCGCCAGGGCCATGCAACCTTACCCCGGGCTAAGTAAGCAAGATTCACTAGAATCCAGCACAGGCCCATGACCGGCCAAACGACGAACATTGAAAGTCGAGGCAAGCCGATCCCAAACTCAAGGAAGCCATACCCAAATGTGAGCAACATTGTCGCTGCGGCTGCCAATACAATTACTTCCATGGCTTGCTTTCGCTGAAGTTCATCCGCCCGCATGATAGCTCTCCCAATCGCCCAGACCGCCAATGCAAAACCAATCATAGGTAAGAGCGACAGACTCAATTTTGCAGCGAAAGCTTCAGCAAATGGATAAAGCTTGCGCGCAACCATTAGCAGCAAGCCATAAACCGCGAACGCGCCCGCGAGTTCGAACTGATATTTCCGCAACCACTTTCGTTCAAATTGGCCGTCTGACATGAACCCCTCCTGTAAAGGACGTTTTACATCATAGGGCACAGAAGTGACCTGTCAAGCACCCTTTACAGCTCTACTGCGTCTCGCGGATCTCGGTCACGCCGGGGATGTTCTTCAGACCCGACAGCGTTTTAGGCTGAATGGCGTAACGGCCGGGCAACATGATCTCGACCCAATGGCCGTTGGACCGCGCGGCCAGGGTGATGCGCCCGTTACCGCGTCCATCGGCGTTGAGGATGTCTTGCAACTCGTGGATGGGCACGGCGTCGTTGACCGAAACTTTGAGATTCTTCAGCTTTGCGGCAAGCGCTTTTTCTAACGGGTCAGCCCGACTGCACAGCAGCCTGACCCGCTCTTCCTCCATTTGGGCATCCAGCGTCAGCAGTACCGGCACGCCTGAGTCGAGCATATCGCGCGAGGCTGACAACACCTCTGAGAACATAGTCACTTCAAATGTGCCGGTATCGTCAGACAGCAATACAAATGCATATTTGTTGCCGCGTTTGCCCACGCGCTCGCGCTTGGCGACAACGGTTCCAGCCATGCGGATGGGCCGCGCGCAATCACTTGCGGTGAGGTTTGGAATGTCGTTGGCTTTCTTCACACTCAAGGCTGCCAGAGTGCCTGAATAAGCATCAAGCGGATGCGAGGACAAATAAAACCCGATGGCGTCAAATTCGTTTGAGAGCTTTTCCATGGGGCGCCAATCAGGGATATCGGGCAGCGCAAATTTGACGTCGCCGTCATCACCGCCGAACAAACTGACTTGCTTTGATGAGCGCTCACTTGAGGTTCGCTGCGCATTGCGCAAAATTGTTTCAGCCCCGGCAAATAACTTAGCCCGATTGGAATCAAGTGAATCGAGCGCCCCGGCTTTGATCAGGTTTTCCAACAAGCGTTTATTGATCATGTTGCCGTCAAGCCGAGCAGCGAAATCAGTGATCGACTTAAAAGGCCCCTTCTTATTGCGCGCAGCCACCAGTGCTGCCATCGCCCCTGC
>JANLSL010000695.1:0-3009 GCA_031362385.1 Alphaproteobacteria bacterium
GGCACGCAAATTAGCGGTGATGATTTCGTTAGCGCCTGGATGAAGATTGCTGCGCCCGCCCGGGACCGCGCCATCGCCATGGCCAAGGGCGATTTGAACATCGCGCAAACACTGGCGGAAAAAGAAGGCATTAAAACATCGATTGACAACTTAATGACGTTTCCGTGGATCAAATCACGCGTCGAGAGCGGCGAAGTTGCCATTCATGGCTTGTACTTCGACTTGGCCACCGCAACGCTGTACCAGTTGCAAAACGACGGTGAGTTTCGCGCGGTGTAAGTTTTTTTCGTCACTCCGCCGCCAGTTTGCGCTCGGGTAAGCCCCAGCCGTGGCCGCCTTGGATGTAGCCCTTGGGGACACCGGCATCGGGCGTGAAGCCATACATCGGGTCGGGCACGGCAGCGGTGACAATGTCGCGCACTTTGAGAAGTTTCGCCAAATCAATGCCGGTTTTCAAGCCCATGCTATCGAGCATGAACACCAAATCCTCGGTGACGATGTTGCCCGACGCCCCCGGCGCGAACGGGCAACCGCCCAAGCCACCCAGCGAGCTATCAAACGTGGTCAGGCCCATATCAAGGGCGGCCAGCGCGTTGGCCAACCCCAGCCCGCGCGTATTGTGAATGTGAATGCCAGTAAGTGCATTCTTACCCAACGCCGCCCAAATGGATTTGATCATGCTGCGAACTTGGGCCGGGTTGGCGTAGCCCGTGGTATCGGCCAAACCCACTTCATCGCAGCCCAGCGCCATCAACCGTTCGCCCAGTTTCACCACTTTGGCTTCGGGCACCATGCCCTCGAGCGTACACCCGAATGCCGTGGACAACGACCCCTCAAAGTGAGGGCGCTTGGCGGCAGGCAGCGCTTTGATCAGCGCGACAATGGCTGCGACTTCTTCGAATACTTGCTCGTGGGTTTTGCGTAAATTTTTGAGGCTGTGTGTTTCGCTGGCTGACAGCGGCAGCGTAATTTTGTGAGCCCCCGCGGCAATGGCGTTCTCCGCCCCGCGCGCGTTTGGTACAAGTGCGGCCACTTGCAGGCCAGAAATGGTGCGTGCGAACTGCACAATCTCGGCCGTGTCAGCCAACTGCGGCAAAAGTTTCGGTGGTACGAACGAGCCCACCTCGATTTCACGAATGCCTGCGCCCGCCAACGCCGTGATCCAGGTTTTCTTGGCAGCCGTGGGCATGATGGACGAAATGCTTTGCAGGCCATCGCGCGGACCTACCTCGCTAACCAGTACATCAATGCCGTGCATGATATCGCTCATCGGAAATGCCCTTCTGCCGCTTGCCCCTGGGTTCTACGCAAGTCATCGAATATCGCCAAGGGAAGCAGTTGTTCTGTATGACTGAATATATATGATCTGGACCAGAGGTTGGCCAAGGCTGCCCGCAGCCGATCTCTAACCTATTCTAAGTATTGGGGAATTTTATGTCGTTGCCACTGGCCGGAATTAAAGTTGTCGAATTCACCCACATGGTGATGGGCCCTGCCGTGGGCGTGATTTTGGCCGATCTCGGCGCTGAGGTGATCAAGATCGAGCCCCTGGGGGGCGACAATACGCGCCGCCTGAAGGGCTCGGGGGCAGGCTACTTCCCCATGTACAACCGCAACAAGCGCTCCATTTGTTTGGATTTGAAATCCGCCGAGGGCAAAAAAATCGCGCTGCAACTGTTGGAAAAAGCCGATGTGATGATCGAGAATTTTCGCCCCGGTGCGGTGGATAAGCTGGGCTTCGGCTTTGAGGCGATCAGCAAACTTAATCCGCGTCTGATTTATTGCTCCGAGAAAGGGTTTTTAAAGGGCCCCTATGAAAACCGCACGGCGCTGGATGAAGTGGCGCAAATGATGGGCGGCTTGGCGTACATGACCGGCCCACCGGGGCGGCCCTTGCGCGCTGGTGCATCGGTGATTGACGTGACGGGTGGAATGTTTGGCGTGATTGCCATTTTATCGGCGTTACAGCAGCGCCACACGACTGGCAAAGGCCAGATGGTGCAGGCCTCGCTGTTCGAGACCACCATCTATCTCGTCGGCCAACACATGGCGCAATTCGCCGTGACCGGTGCGGCTGCCGCCCCCATGCCCGCCCGCGTATCTGCCTGGGCGATCTACGATGTGTTCGACACCAAAGACGATGACAAAGTTTTTGTCGGCGTGGTCTCGGACACGCAGTGGAAAGTATTTTGCGCGGCGTTTGGGCTGACGGATTTTGCTGCCGATGAAAGTTTAGCGGCCAACAACGGGCGCGTGGCACAACGAGACAAAGTCAAGCCGCGCATCGAAGCGCTGTTCAAAACATTCACTAAGCCTGAGTTGATGGCAAAGTTAGAGCAAACCGGCATGCCGTTTGCGCCCATTTCAAAACCCCACGAGATGTTCGACGACCCGCATTTGAATGCAGCTGGCGGCTTGGTGCCGTTGACCGTGCCCGACGGCGAAAAGAAAGGCACAAAAATGAAACTGCCCGCCCTGCCCGTGGAAGTGGGCGGCGTGCGGCCTGGCGTGCGGTTGGATGTCCCGCGCCAAGGTCAACACACGAAGGATGTACTGGCGGAATTGGGTTACGACGCCGCCGCGATTGACGCGCTTATTAAAGGTGGCAAGGCAGAGGTGGAGTAGATGAGAACCATACTGCTGCTATTGGCAAACTTACTCGCTAGCGCTCAAGCAGTTGCTTGTTCGTGTTCAATGTTACCAGTAGAGCAAGTAGCAAAAACATTCCGATTGAGTTCGACGATCGCTACGAAGGCCACCGTGATTTCATCACGGATTAACCCAGAGTGCTTACGTCATCTTGACGAAGCAGTCGCGGAAGTTGTGAAAAACTCTAAAGCAGATGACCCGATGCCAAAAGCTGAGACAAACGAAGAGATCGCCGCCAGTCTGCGCAAAGCCGAAGTCGATGATTTCAACCAGCCTGCCGCCAAGATCGAGCGTCACCCGCCCGCCCGCCGGTACCAAAACCTCACCTGTGCGCGGTTTGATTACTTCGATTCCACGGCC
>JANLSL010000619.1:0-2199 GCA_031362385.1 Alphaproteobacteria bacterium
CAGGCGTGCTATTGGAGATGACGCGCGCTTGGGCTATCAGTGGCTCTGCCCAACCACTGCGTTGCCCATAGCATGTCACCAGCCGCATCCAGCACCACGCTCATCCTTCGCCAGCCCGATGACTGGCATGTTCATTTGCGCGATGGGGTAATGTTAGCGGGCGTGGTGGCCGACACCGCGCGTCAATTTACCCGCGCCATAGTAATGCCGAATTTAGCACCCCCCATCACAACGGTGGCGGCAGCGATTGCTTATCGTCAACGCATACTGGCAGCATTGCCGCCCGGCACTACCTTCATGCCGCTGATGACTGCGTACCTGACCGACGCCAGCACCCCGGCCGAGATCGAACGGGGCTTTACGGAGGGCGTGTTCACCGCGTGCAAACTTTACCCCGCCCATGCCACCACCAACGCGGCCCACGGTGTGACTGATTTTCGAAGAATCTATCCGGTCTTTGCTGCTATGCAACGTATCGGCATGCCGCTGCTGGTGCACGGTGAGGTCACTGATAAACACGTTGATATTTTTGACCGCGAGGCTGTTTTTATCGACAAGGTGCTCAGCACCATCATCGCTGACTTTCCAGCGCTCAAAATTGTGTTTGAACACATCACCACCGAACAGGCTGCGCAGTTTGTCGCCGCTGCTGGCCCGAACATTGGCGCCACCATTACGCCGCATCACTTGGTGATAAATCGCAACGCGATGTTTGAGGGTGGGTTGCGCCCACACTTCTATTGCTTACCCGTGGCCAAGCGCGAGCGCCATCGGCTTGCACTGCGCAAGGCTGCTACATCGGGCAGCGCAAATTTTTTCCTGGGTACTGACTCTGCCCCTCATGCACTCAAAGATAAAGAATCAGCCTGTGGCTGTGCGGGTATTTACAACGCACCGGTGGCACTTGAATCTTATGTCACAGTGTTCGAGGAAGAGGGGGCCCTTGATAAGTTTGAGGCTTTTGCCGCTGAACATGGCCCGCGCTTTTACGGCCTACCGCTGAATGCTGGCAAAGTGAAGCTTGAACGCACGTCGTGGAAAGTGTGCGAAAGCATATCAACCGCAGGCACCCAGATTATGCCGTTTCATGCAGGCGCCAGCTTGCGCTGGAAATTCGTTGGTCCAGCCGAAGAATAAACGAATAAGATTTTACTCTCGGCCGTGATCGTTCTGACGTGAAGCACTTCACCCCTCACCGCCTCGCTTACGCTCGGCACCCTCTCCCACAAGGGGCGAGGGTTGAGTTGGAGCGCTTCCTTAACCTCTCCCCCCGTGGGAGAGGTCGACACGGAGTGTCGGGTGAGGGGGCTTGTTTCAACCAAAAGCAAGCACATCTACCCTCGTGCTCGCTTGAGGCCCCGCGTTGAGAGTAATCGATTAGGCGTGCGCAACAGGCCTTGCTCAAACTGTGCAGCGGCTTCGGAGGCGCGGTTTGCCCCTAACAAAAATTCACCGTACATCTCAAATGATGGCTTAAGTATTTCCGGTGGGCCAGAGGGGGCCGCCAAGCCTGCCTCGATGGTGGTGGCTTCCTTCAGCAGTTGTTCGGCCCGCACCGCGTCTTTTTTGGCCATCGCCATGGCCGCCCCAACTTCTTTTTCCAACACCGATATCACTTTGGCCCGGTAGGCCCCCGTAGCTGAGGCTTCCAGTTTCTCGCGCGCGGTGCGCAAAGCAGCCTCGGATTTTTCTGCGCCTGCGATGTTGCCCAATTTTGCAGCGCTGATTCCGCTCACCACCTGCATCGCTGCATTGGTGTCATACGCATGGTTCATGTGCGCACCCGACGTTTCAGGTTTGCTTTCAGCGGCTACGTTCAGGGCGGGCAAATCTTTCCAGCGCTCGGTCTCAATCACAAAGCGCGCTTCCATCGACGCCAGCCCATCCATCACGCGCTCGCTGGGGTCTTTTTTGGCCACCGCACGCGCCACATCAAGGCTGCGTTTGGCTGCATCACTTTTGCCGCGCTGCAAATCACCGTACATCAACCACGACAGCGCATGAAAATCTTCGCGGCCGCGCGGCAGGCTCATGCGTGTGGCCAGGGTATCGGCCGCTGCATAGGCCTTGGTATTCGAGGCCACCACCTCATCCCACATGCCCAACTGCACAAAGATGTGCGAGGGCATATGCAGCGCGTGGGGCGCATCGGGTGCGATGGTGGCAAACTTTTGCGCGGCCCACAGCGCCAGTGGGGCA
>JANLSL010000620.1:0-1854 GCA_031362385.1 Alphaproteobacteria bacterium
ATCGCGTCGATGAGAACCTTGCCCGACAAATCACCCAGGCTGGCGACTAACTCGAGGGCAACTTGCGAGGGCGCTGCCAGCAGCACAATTCCGGCGCCTTTTACGGCATCAGCTTGGGCCACAACCTTTGCGTTATTGCCAGTTTCAGTGACGAGCTGCTTGGCTTTGTCGCTGGTGGGCGCACGCGAGCCGTAGACGATGCGATGACCTTTCACCGCCCATGCTTTGCCCAAGGTGGCCCCAACATTGCCCGTGCCAATAATTGCGATGGTTTCAGGCTTTGCGGTCTTTTCCTGTGCGCGTGCGGTTGAGGCAATGAAAGTTCCTGCCGTCGCCGTCGCCAAAAGTGTCCGCCTTGCAATTTCGCGGGCAATTTCGGTTGAGCACTTTGTCATGGGCATATGCCTTTATGTTGCGGGGCCAGTTTCAAGTGGAAGTGTGCCATCCGCACCCCATTCCAACCAGCTCCCATCGTAAATATCCACGTTGTCTTTGCCGACCAGATAGGCCCCCAAAGCCACGGTACATGCCGTCACACCCGAGCCGCACGAGGTGGTCATCGGTTTAGCCAGATCAACACCGGCCCTCCTGAAAGCTTCTGCGATGGCAGTTTTGGTTTTGAAAGTTTGCGTCGCTAGGTCAAATAGGCCTGCAAAGGGTACATTGCGCGCACCTGGAATGTGCCCAGAGCGCAAGCCAGGGCGCGGCTCGGGCTCGGTCCCCTGAAAGCGCCCGGCCCCGCGCGCATCTACCGTCTGCCAGGTTTTTGCAACAATGTTGGCCTGCATGTCGGCCCGGCTACGCACAATGCTGATGGTGGCGATGGTATCAAAATGGGCGGGCGTGATTTTGGTTTCGTCTGTCGAAAGCGCGCGGTTTTCGGCTTTCCATTTCTTCAATCCCCCATCAAGCACTGAAACCTTCATGTGCCCGAAGTGGCGGAACATCCACCATACCCGTGCGGCGGCACAGGCGCCGCCCATATGGTCATAGGCAATAATGTGGTGCGCGTTTGAAATTCCCAGCGCCCCGACTTTATTTGCAAAAATCGCTGCCGTTGGAAACGTGTGATCTTTTTTCCCATGGGGGTCGGCCACGTCATTGATGTCAAAAAAACGCGCACCGGGCAGGTGGCCCTCTGCGAATTGCTTTTTGGCAGGCTCAATACCACCCGGCACGAAATAGCTTGCATCAACGATAACGATACCACCGTCGTTCAGGTGGTCTGCCAGCCAGGCGGTTGAAACAAGTGCGTCAGTCATCGTGGGCCCCAAAAGTTCATGACCATGTGGCCCGAATTTGATCGCGGTTCAAGAAAAACCATTGGGCGGCGATCAGTGCTTGAGCGTTTTCGATGCGCAGTTCATCAACCATGCGCCTTAAGTTGGCCTCAGGGATGACGTGGGTGCGGATGTGCTCGCCTTCGCCGTCCAGGCCAAAAATACCACCGCTTTCGGGTGCCACAACCCGACCCAAATACAGCGCGATGGTTTCGGTCGCACCCCCGGGGCTCACCAAATAGTGCGCAATGGGCATCAGGTCGAGAATTTCAACACCGGCTTCTTCGACGGCCTCGCGCCGGGCCACACCTTCGGGCGTTTCCCCGGACTCAATGATGCCCGCCACCAGCTCAATCTGCCAGGGATTCATTTTGGCTGCGTATGCGCCAATGCGAAACTGCTCGCAGAGCACAAACACACCGCGCACTGGGTCATACAGCAATACCGAGGCGGCGTGGCCACGCTCGAACACCTCACGTTTGAGTGGCGTATGCCAGCCACCATCAAAGCGGCCGTGGCGAATGTGATACTCATCAATGCGGAAGTAGCCCTGAAACGCGGTGCGCTTGGCGAT
>JANLSL010000639.1:0-2776 GCA_031362385.1 Alphaproteobacteria bacterium
CAAGCGCGCAACTATCGCCATCAGCATTGGCCTGGTGTTGTTTGCTTTTAGTGCGTATCAGTCCAAATTCGTGCGCATCGGTGATGTTCTGTCGGGTGTGCCCGAGTTGCGCCCAGAGTCGCGCTACAACAAAGATGACCGTGTCATTACCGACAGCTTTTCGATTGGCACAGACGTAATTCAGGTGATTGTCGAAGCCCCGGCGAATGGCTGCATCAAGCATGATGTCATGGCAAAAATTGACCAGTTCGCCTGGGAAATGAGTAACGTGAAGGGCGTACGCTCCACCATCTCCATGCCGCAGGCCGCTAAGCTGACAAACGCCGGTTGGAACGAAGGCAATTTGAAATGGCGGGTATTGCCCCGCAATGAGCAACTGCTCGTTCAGGCAACCCAAGGCATCGATACCGCCACAGGCCTGCTCAACCGCGATTGCAGCGTGATGCCGGTAATTATATTCACGACTGATCACAAAGCCGAAACAATTGAGGGCATTGTTGCCGCCGTGAAGGGCTTTGCTGCGGCCAACGATAGCGACCAGCATCGTTTCAAGCTTGCCACTGGCAATGTCGGCGTGATGGCCGCAACCAACGAGGTCGTCAAAGCAAACGAGTTCCCAATTTTGCTGTGGGTATATGCTGCCATTGGGGTGTTGTGTTTGGCGCTGTTTCGCTCGTGGCGGCCGACCATTTGTATTTTGTTGCCGCTCGTTTTGGTCTCGTTCATGTGTTACGCGGTGATGGTAGCACTCGATATTGGCCTGAAGGTGTCAACGCTGCCTGTCGCGGCCTTGGGCGTGGGTATTGGCGTTGACTACGGCATTTATATTTTCGCCCGCCTCAAAGGTATGTTGGACTCAGGCGTTGAGTTGCGCGAGGCCTTTTTCCGTACCTTACAAATTTCGGGCAATGCGGTGGTGATGACGGGCCTCACGCTGACCATCGGTGTGGGCACCTGGATTTTCTCAGCGCTT
Source organism: Alphaproteobacteria bacterium (assembly GCA_031362385.1). Lineage (GTDB taxonomy): Bacteria > Pseudomonadota > Alphaproteobacteria > Rhodospirillales > Rhodospirillaceae. The sequence continues at coordinate 974 of JANLSL010000639.1, forward strand.
CAATTCCAGGCCGATATGGGGCTGCTGCTGTCGTTTATGTTCGTGGCCAATATGCTGGGCGCGATTATTTTATTGCCTGCGCTCGCACGCTTTTTCATGGGCGTGAAACCTAAGGCGAACTAGATTTTCATGCGTCGTGAAAATGAGTCGTCAACCCAGCGCGTGGCGACATTGTACATGCTCATTCTCATGAGTGCGTACACGTGGAAACTGCATGACCGAGGGTGATCTTGAACGCCGTGGTGATAGCTGCATGGCTTCTGGCCAGTTGGAAGAAGCAGCAAATGCCTATCGCAAAGCTATCAGTACTCAACCGCTGAACCCAGCGCTCTATGCAAAGCTCGGGGTTGTTTCTCAGCGCATGGGTAATTATGCCGCTGCAATTCAAGCTTACATACAAGCTCTGGATCTTGGATTGACTACCGTTTCTATCTACAAAGGCCTCGCTTCGAGTGCCGCTAAATCAACCGGGCCTGTGGGTGCCTTGCCATGGCTGACGAAGGCCCTGGAATTAAGCCCCGATGACGGCGAACTTTATATCGCACAAGGGAGTGCACTTAACGCGCTATCCCGCCATGAAGAAGCGATTCTTTCCTTTGAGCGCGCGCTTATTATCGACGCCTTGAAAACTGATGCACTTGTCGGTTTGGCTGCGGGCTATGCCGCTATCAAGAAAAGTGAAGATGCCAAGGCCAACCTAAAACGTGCGTTGAGCATAAATCCGCAGCACCGCGAAGCGCATCTTGGCCTTATCCAGCTGCACATTCGTGACAATGAGTTGCCAGAGGCAATTCCCCACATCGAAATGATAAGAAGTTTTAAACAAGAAACGCCAGACTTAGATATGAGTCTCGCGGTGTCCTATGCAGTTGCAGATAGATATGCCGAAGCGCGTGGCATATGTCTCAAGATACTTCAATCCCAGTCCTCTTCACTCGCTGCGGTTTCGCAAGCTCTGGCGATGCTCAATTACGATCCGGAGCTATCGCAAGCTGATCTCAACAAGCTGCATCGTGATGCAGCCGTAAGATTTCTACCGCCAGCGACTAGTAAAAATACTAGAAAGGCAGAGGCATCAGCGAAAATTCGTATTGGATACATTTCGGGTGATTTCTATCAGCATGTCTGTGCAAGTTTTTTATACCCACTCATTAAGGCGCACGATCAGGCGCAATATGACGTCTTCTGCTACGCAAACAATCGCACTGACGATTCAATAACGGCTGAATTTCGCAAGATATGCAAGAATTGGCGAAATATTCGCCAGCTCAGCGATGACGAAGTTATAAAACAGATTGTGGACGACGGAATTGATGTGCTCGTTGATTGTAGTGGTCATACCACTGACAATCGTTTGACAGTCATAGCGCGCAGACCAGCGAAAGTAATCGTAAGCTTTCTTGGGTATGTCAACTCTACGGGTATTGCTGAAATCGATTATCGCTTCACTGACTTAGTTGCGCATCCATATGGTGATATTGATGAGACCACAGCCCCAGAGCGCTTGGTCAGACTTCCCAACAGCTTTCATACTTATGTCACTGCTATCGCGGCACCGCAGCCAAATGCCAGTGACTTTAAACCTGGACGAAACATTATTTTTGGATGCTTCCATAACTGGCTGAAGATTAACCCCACCGTGCGGACCCTTTGGGCGGATATCCTAAAGGAAGTGCCTGGAAGTAGGTTGGTTCTTAAGGATAAATATCTTCAGAGTTCAAGCCTTGTGGATTCTATTCGTGAGGAATTTGTTCGCAGCGGAATCTCAGCTGATCGCGTCGAATTCAGACCTCGCAATGCGAG
>JANLSL010000660.1:0-2393 GCA_031362385.1 Alphaproteobacteria bacterium
TGCAATCCCGTTTTCATGCGCCCACCGGCTTTGCCTGCAAAATAAATGGGGATGCTATCAATCGTGTGCAGCTTAGCGTAGTTGGTTTCGCTGGACGCAAAGATCAGGCAGTTATCAAGCAGCGTACCCGCACCTTCTTTAATGCTCGACAGCGTTTCCAAATACGTTGCCAGCGCTTCGCTCGAACGCTGATTGAACCAGAATGCGAGGGGCTGGTAGCCCAAGTTTGGGTCGATCAATTCGGAGTGTGTCAGCAAGTGGTGCGTAAAGCTTTCGCCCTTCTTGCGCACGTTGGCGAAATTGTCGGTAAACACCATGTTGAAAACTTTGGTCTGGTTACACGCCACCGCCATCGCCAGTAACTTGGCCATAATAGCGTGCGTTTCAATCACGTTAGGCATCTCACGCACTTGGGCGAGGCGATCGGGCGGCAACGCTGCTGGCTTGGGTGGGATCAGGCAAGCCTCGTTCGGTTCTGGTTTTTGCAGTTGCAGCGCCATTTGGTTTTCGAGCTGGCGGATCGAGGTGAAGTATTCATCCAGGCGCTCTTTGTCCGTAGCGCCCAGGGTTTTGACATAACTACGGCTGTCATCGCTGAACGCCGACAACACGCTTTTTTCCAGCATGATGTTCGGGTCGGGTTTAAAGTTGGCCGCATTAGGGTCGACAAAGTCGGGCCCGAATAACCGCGCATACAATGCGACGGGCGAAACCTCGGCTTGGGCGCGGCTTTCGGTGTTGCGGGCACTGTAGTTCTCGCGGGCAATGCCCGCACTGGAGGCGTCGATGGTTTTAAAGCGCGTGCCACCACCGATTTCATCCGCGATCAGTAAATCCAGAGTTGTATTTACGATCTCGCCTTCTTTTTGCGGCACAGTGCCCGTGCGGTTGCCCACCCAGCCCGTAAAATGAGTGTAGTTCGACCGGCCATCGAGCGGCATGCCGAACCCACCAAAGAAATTGAGCTGACTGGCAAACGGTTTGAGCGCCTTGGTTTCTTCTAAGAAAGTGATGCCGGGCGCAGTTTGCGGTTTGTCGGCGATGGCATGGCCTGGGGTGTGGCCCATGCCCCAATACCACGTGCCAAACCGAACCGGTAACGCTGCACCCGTGGCGGCCAGCGCCGTGCCATTTTCATTGAGCATGCAATCGAGAAACGGCAACGCAACGCTGACTGCACTGCCCCCCAGAATACCGCGCAGAATACTCCTGCGGTTCTTATGCTGCTTAATCAGAACACTCATGGTGAGGACTCCGACAATTGAGCCGATTGAACGGGCTGGGTTTGCGCGAGTGGCGGTGCGACAGCATAAAATGCATCGCTGGTGGCAATGCGCTTTAGCAAATCTGGGAAGCGATAGCCGTCATCAGCAAAGGTCTTTTTGAGATACCCCAGAAATTCAGTTTGCCCAGGTGTGGGCGTATGACCAAGCGCATAAGCCGTTAGGCGATCAACAACACACGACGGTGTGGAGGGGTTGGCTTGCATCGCTTTGCCCAGCCCTGCGGCATTCGCAAAAGCAATGCCGTCGAGGTCGCCACTGGCATCAATGGTGGCACCATTTTCCGTGGTGCGGAATTGGCCCACGCCGTCCAAGTTCTCAAGGCCCAAGCCAATCGGGTCAGTGAGCTTATGACACCCAGCGCACGCAGGTGCTGTGCGATGCGCCGTGAGGCGCTCACGCGCGGTCTTGGCCCCGCCAGCATCCTCGAACAATGAGAAATCGACGTTACCTGGGGGGTCGGGCACTTTTTGACACAATAATGATTCACGAATAGCGCGGCCACGTAACGTGGGCGAGCTGCGCCCAGGGTGCGATGCCAAGGCCGCAAACCCGACCTGGGTTAAAAGGCCAGCCCGTGGGTCATCGGCGGGAAACTCATACGCGGTCCAGGCCCCGCCGCCTGGCCGTATCGTCGGAATACGATAGATGCGCGCCAACGAGCCCGTGATGAACGTTTTGCGCGTAGTGAAAATATCGCGGTAATCCTGCTTGCGTTCAATCAGGTGGTCGATCACCGTGCGCAACACTTGATCGCGCGCATCTTCAACCACTTTGACCGTGAAAGCCGGGTAAATAACGCTGTCATTTTCCAGCGTTTCGAATTGATCAAACCGCATAAAGTCTTCAAAGAAAGCGCGCACGCCGACATCGAGGCGGTGCGAGGCCATCATCCGATCAACCTGAGCTTCAATTCCTGCTTTGGTATTGAGATCGCCTTTTTCAGCCGCCGCGAGGAGCACTTCATTGGGGGTTGTGTTCCACAGCAAGAAACTTAAGCGCGCAGCTTTGGCATAGGGGGTTAACTGTACGTCGTTGGGGCGCGTCGGATGAGGCTCAGTCGTATCAACCACAAAAAGAAATTGCGGCGTGGTCATCATCCCAGCCAAC
>JANLSL010000692.1:0-1616 GCA_031362385.1 Alphaproteobacteria bacterium
AGCAATCATGATTGCTGTTGCTGCGCCGTCATTGGTGATGGCTCAGGGTGATAAAAAAGCCGAAGTCCGTTTGGCGAAGTTGGAAGAAATCGTGGTGACTGCCCAGAAACAACAGCCCGCCGATTTTACAGTTGATGCCAAAACAGCAGCCCTTCTGGCCGACATTGAGAAGGCAAAATAACTCAAACATCTGTAAATCAAGCGGCAGGAGGGTTCAGGCTCCTGCCGCTGTTTTTTAAAGTCATGCATATAAAAGTATTTTGCATCGCTTGATGGCTTGTCCTAGCGGCTGGTTTTTCGTCAATATCGGCTAACGCATACCCTAGGACACAGCACATGCCCCTCAATATTTACGAGCGCGACCTGCCACGCGGCCCCGCCAATTTCGAAGCGCTAACACCGCTCGCGTTCTTACAACGCAGCGCTGCGGTATATCCCGATCATGTCGCCGTGATTCATGGTGATCTGCGCTTGTCCTACAGCCAACTCGCCGCGCGGTGTCGGCGGTTGGGCGCGGCGTTGGCCACATCAGGCATTGGCATTGGCGATACGGTGGCGGTGCTGGCCCCCAACATACCAGCACATCTTGAAGCCCATTTTGGTGTGGCAATGGCCGGTGGTGTGCTCAATGCCATCAACACACGGCTCGATGCCAAGACCGTCGCTTTTATTCTCGATCACGGCGAGGCCAAGGTTTTTTTAGTCGATACAGAACTGGCAGCCATCGCGGCTGAAGCTTTAACGTTATGCGCCGCCAAACCTTTGGTGATTGATATTGTCGATCATCTTGGCCCGCCCGCGCCGCGCCTGAGCAAAATTGATTATGAAACTTTCATCGCTGGCGGTGACCCACAGTTCACGGCGCTCTGGCCCGCTGATGAGTGGCAGGCGGTTGCTTTGAACTATACCTCGGGCACCACCGGCAACCCCAAGGGCGTGGTCTATCATCATCGCGGGGCGGCGCTGAATGCGATTGGGAATCTGCTCGCCTGGGATATGCGTTCGCACCCGGTGTATCTGTGGACGCTGCCGATGTTTCATTGCAACGGCTGGTGTTTCCCGTGGACGGTCACTGCGCTTGCCGGGGTTCATGTGTGTTTGCGCAAGGTTGATCCGTCAGCGATTTTTGCAGCTATGAAAGCACACAGCGTCACGCATTTTTGTGGTGCGCCGACGGTGATGAATATGCTCAGCAATGCGCCCGCCGAAATGAAAGCCGGCCTTAATAAAGGCATTCATGTTCTGACGGCGGGGGCAGCGCCACCCGCTGCGGTTATCGGTGCGATGGAGGGGATGGGCTTTGAGGTCGCGCATGGCTATGGCCTGACCGAAACCTATGGCCCTGCCGTTGTTTGCGCGTGGCATAAAGAGTGGGATGCTAAATCTTTGTCAGACCGCACCGCGCTGAAAGCCAGACAGGGTGTTCCTTATCATGTGTTGGGCGGGCTAAGTGTGATGAACCCCGAGACGATGACGCCCACACCTGCCGATGGCACTACGCTGGGTGAAGTGATGTTTCGTGGCAATGTCGTGATGCGCGGATATTTGAAAAACCCCAAAGCGACTGACGAAGCATTGAAACATGGCTGGTTCCATTCAGGCGATCTTGGCGTGAT
>JANLSL010000124.1:0-3489 GCA_031362385.1 Alphaproteobacteria bacterium
CAAGCGCATAGCGAATTTTGCCGTCTTCGACCGCGAACGATACATCCGAGCGATTCACATCGGGCGGGATAATGGGAATACCTAAGCGGCCACACTCACCCTTCGAGCCCGCCAGCTTATCGGTGTTGCTGAGTTCCAACGCCATGGTGGCCGCCATAAACTCGACCGGATAGTTGGCTTTGAGGTATGCGGTTTGATAGGCCACCAGCGCATAGGCCGCCGCGTGGGATTTATTGAATCCGTAGCCGGCAAACTTGTCGATGGTATCAAAAATCTCGCTGGCTTTGTCGCGGTCAATGCCGCGTGCTGCCGCGCCATTCACAAAAGTGGCGCGCTGGGCATCCATCTCGGATTGAATCTTTTTGCCCATAGCGCGGCGTAACAAATCTGCGCCACCGAGTGAATAGCCCGATAAAATTTGAGCGGCCTGCATCACCTGCTCTTGATAAACCATGATCCCATAGGTTTCTTTCAAGATTGGTTCTAGCGTCGGGTGCAGATAGTCAATCGGCTCGGTGCCGTGCTTACGGTTGATAAAGCTCGGGATGTTGTCCATCGGGCCAGGGCGATAGAGTGCCACCACGGCGATAATATCTTCAAACACGTCAGGTTTGAGTTTGCGCAACACATCGCGCATGCCCGAACTTTCCAACTGGAACACCCCGGCAGCATCGGCCCGGATCAGCATGTCGAAGGTTTTGCGGTCATCGAGCGGAAGGTTATTCAAATCAATCGTGATCCCGCGCTTGGCCAGTAATTTAACGGCCTGATCAAGTACGGTCAGTGTTTTAAGGCCCAAAAAGTCGAACTTCACCAAGCCCGCTTGCTCAACATACTTCATGTTGAACTGCGTGACCGGCATATCGGAATTTGGGTCGCGGTAAAGCGGCACAAGCTGCTCAAGCGGCCGATCCCCGATAACGACACCAGCTGCGTGCGTCGAGGCGTGGGCGTACAGCCCTTCCAGTTTCAAGGAAATATCAAACAGCCGTGCAACCGAGTCATCGGTATCACGCAAGCGCTCTAATTCAGGGTCTGAGTCGATGGCCTGCTGCAACGTCACCGGCTGGGCCGGATTATTGGGGACCATTTTGCAAATCTTATCGACATACCCCAACGGCATCTCCATAACGCGACCAACGCCGCGCAACACAGCGCGGGCCTGCAATTTACCGAAGGTAATAATTTGCGCGACGCGATCTTTGCCGTATTCACGTTGCACGTAGCGAATCACTTCATCGCGGCGGTCTTGGCAAAAGTCGATATCGAAGTCAGGCATCGACACACGTTCAGGGTTCAAAAACCGCTCGAACAGCAAATTAAACCGCAACGGATCGAGGTCAGTGATCAGTAGTGACCATGCCACCACTGACCCAGCACCTGACCCGCGGCCAGGCCCGACCGGAATGCCTTGCGCCTTTGCCCACTGAATAAAATCAGCAACGATCATGAAATAACCGGGGAAGCCCATCTTCACGATCATGTCGAGTTCGTACTCAAGTCGTTCCCGGTAGGGCTTGGCCGCGTGAGCCTGCTCAGCCGCGTTCATACCGGCCTTATAGACAAAACCTGACAGGCGCTTTTCGAGGCCCTCACGCGCCAAATCGCGCAAGGCTTCTGGTTCTGTGCGATCTCCAGTTTTTGGCGAGCGTGGCAGAATAGGCTTGCGCTCTTCCACCAGGAACGCACAGCGTTGGGCAATAATGAGAGTGTTTGCAATTGCCTCGGGGATATCAGCGAACACCTTGCACATTTCATCTGCCGACTTGAAGCGATGGTTCGGCGTCAGGCGACGACGATCCTGGACCGACACAAAAGATTTTTCGGCAATGCAAATCAATGCGTCGTGCGCATTGAACATGCCTTCGTTCGCAAAGAACGCCTCATTGGTCGCAACCACTGGAATCTGGAATTTATCGGCCAGCGCTAAAAGACCGCTTTCGATTCGATCTTCGGCGGGCATGGAATGGCGCATCAACTCAATGTAAATTCGGCCCGGATAAATGCTGATCAGACGCTCAAGGGATGATTCTGCCTTATCACGCTGGCCCTCCAACAACTGCCGCCCCACGGTCCCGGCTGGCCCAGCCGTCAGCGCAATAAGGCCCGCATTCGAGCCCTCTAAGTCCGCCCATGAAATCTGTGGTGTCTCGCCGGAATCAGTTTCCAAGAAGGCTTTGCTGACCAGATGAATCAGGTTGAGGTACCCTGGTTCGTTTTGCGCCAGCAGAACAAGCGCATCTGGTTCGGGTGCGCGCCCGCTTTGCCCATGGCCCGTGGCCACATCTTCGCGCCTGACTGAAACTTGGCACCCAATGATCGGCTGCACACCTGCCTTGGCACATTCTTTCGAGAACTCAAGGGCACCGAACAGATTGCGCGTATCAGTCAGCGCGACCGCAGGCATGTTTTCGGTAACGGCAAGTTTTGCTAAGTGCTCAAGCTTGATGGCCCCTTCCGACATGGAATAGGCCGAGTGAACGCGCAAGTGGACGAACGGAGCAAAAGTCATACCCGCATCATTTCACAGCGCATCGCTTAAGTCAGTGCTGCGCAGAAATTATCCACAGGTATTTGCTGTTAGATGTCTAAAAACTCCCGCACGACCTTAGCAATTTCAGGAGAATGCGTGTCCATCATCCCGTGGGTGCGGCCCGGCAGGTCATGAATGCGACTTTGGGGGTTTAAGTACGGTTTGGCCCGGGGTGTTTGTTCCCATAAATCATCTTGCGGGTTGAGCACCAAGATCGGCTGTGGTGTCGCAGCAATTGCAGCCTTGAGGTCGTAATTGAACGCCGCCGCAAAGCCCCATTGCCCGGTGCGATAATGCCGCATGCGCTCTATGCTAACATCCCAATAACGCTCGTCAGTGGGGAGGTCTTTGAACATACCGCGCGGATTCTTGCGTATGTTTTCCGCGGTTGAAGAGAGCATCTCGTCAAAACTTGGCACCGGCCGCTGCGTACCCTTGCGGTAGTTAACGAGCTCCTCGTCATTAAAAATAGGCGCCGAAATCAGCACAACTTTTCGAATCCGTTTGGGGTACGTCTTGGCTACTTCAATCGAAGTGAACGAGCCCGTGTGATACCCCATGATATCGGCCCGCTCAATTCCCATTTCATCTAAGAACCGAACAATTGCGCGCCCAAAATCGGGAATTTGTACTGGCTGCGGTGGCGTATCAGACCCACCATAGCCCGGCGTATCGGGTGCATAGGCGGGCCGATCTTTCCCCATCTCCTCAATCCATTTCTCAAAGACAATGCCCGAAAGCGGGCTGGCATGAAGACATACGAGCGGGAGTTTTTGTGACGAGGTGGGGCGCACGTAGCGAAAATGCATTTGACCATAAAGGCCGTCGACATAACCACGCTTGAAGGTCGCTGTAGGTTTGAGTGCCTGCATTTCAGTTGCCGCAGCGCTTTTTATCACAGCGAAGCTTGCCGTCGTTGCGGCAATCAATGAACGTCGATCCATCGTCATAGGCAT
>JANLSL010000125.1:0-6066 GCA_031362385.1 Alphaproteobacteria bacterium
TCGACTCCCATGTCCAGGAGGCGTGTCACTGCAGAGGCAGCATCGTTAGTATGCAGTGTCGATAGAACAAGGTGTCCCGTCAGCGCAGCTTGAATTGAAACCTCGGCGGTTTCCTTATCGCGGATTTCTCCGACCATGATCACATCGGGATCCTGGCGCAAGAAAGAGCGCAACATTGCAGCGAACGTTCGGCCGATCTTCGGCTCGACCTGTGTTTGGTTAATACCTTGAATGACATATTCGACCGGGTCTTCAATGGTCAGTATTTTGGTTTCTGGCGTATTAATTTGCGCGAGGGCCGCGTATAGCGTTGTTGTCTTTCCACTCCCGGTTGGGCCAGTTGAGAGTACAATTCCGTGCGGCGAGGCAATCGCGCGAGCTAAGGTTTCACTGTTTTGGGAGTCAAACCCTAGTGATCTAAAATCAAAAACAAGATTAGATTTATCTAGCAAGCGGACCACAGCACCTTCGCCTGCAGCTGAGGGTGATGTCGCGACCCGAAAATCGACCTCCTTGCCCGCCGAGCGATACCGCATTCGGCCATCCTGCGGCATACGGCGTTCGGCAATATCGAGACCGCTCATTATTTTAACGCGAGAAATAATAGCTGCACTGGTGTTCGCAGGCGAGTGGGCCGCGTCATGCAGAACGCCGTCAATGCGATAGCGGCAGCGCAAGCCAGTCTCGGTCGGCTCAAGGTGAATGTCAGACGCTCGTTTCCGCAGAGCTTCTTCAATAAGATGATCAACAAATTTGATGACAGGAGCGTCCGATGCCAGTTCGCGCAGTCGCTCGACGTCGCTGACAAGGTCGAGCGTATCATTAGAATCATCTTTGCCAGGTTCAATGTAAAATTTAAGAAGTCCGGCTTCGATCTCGCGCGCCGTTGCCACCCAGTAGACGATAGGGCCATCAAATGCAAAACGCATCGCATCCCTGATGTAGCAATTTGTTGGATCGACCGTGGCTACGTTGAGCGTGTTTGATGGCCCGAGAGAGAACGGAAGAACCTTATACGTGCGCAGAAACAGCAAGTTGATGAATGGTACATCTGGCGCAGTAGTTGGTAATGCCGAAGGGTCGAGCCGAGAAGCACCAGTGTAAGCGGCAATAGCCACCGCAAGGTCTTCGGCGGCAATCAACCCAAGATTTGTCAGAATCTCGACAATATTTTCTTCAGCGCGCGACGTATGGACAGCACTCGCGCGTTCAAGCGCGCCGCGCGAAAGGCGACCAGTCTGCACCAAAAACTCAGGCAAGCTCTGATCGGGCGATACTAACTCGCCAGGACTTATGGCAGGCAGATTTTGAACAACGGAATTCAAACGGACCTAACCTATCGACGGCTCTTAACGAAGTGGAGTTTATCAGTATAGACTCGTTCCACGACCAGAGTCATGTGATTGTCACGTTCTGTGAGCCCTAATGCTGCAGCACAATGTTAAAATGTGCCATCCGAATGAATTTATTGTCGCCCATGCGGTGCGGCAGAATTGGCCGCGCCACATGATCGGATTCACGCTTCTAGAGACTCTTGTTGCCCTCGCTCTGCTTGGCTTACTGGCTGTTATGTTTTCCCAGGGCCTTCAGCAAGGCCAGAGGGTTTTTGCATCGACAACACGCGCTCATGATGACAAACGCAAAGTCATCGAGGCCCGCGAAACACTGACACGTTGGCTCTCCATGGCCCAACCATATAATCCTGACAGATCAGGAGTCACTACAATCAATCCGATTTCAGGCGACGGGGCCGATCTGACATTTTCTGCGTCGATCGACCCAACACCAGGTCAAGACGATCTTTATCGTATTCGGCTCTGGTACGATGCCGCATCTTCTGAGGTAAGGATGGCTTTCCAGCCAGATCGCAATGATCTTGATAGCCCATCAAACGCAAACCCGTTAACATTGCTTAATGAGGTGGCAGGGGTTCAATTTGAATATCTCGATATTGACATGGCAGGATCTGGCCCAACGTGGGTGACCGATTGGCAAGCGCGGCCTGATTTACCCGAAGCGATAAAAGTAAGCATGACTTTTGCAAATTCAACATCTTGGCCACACTTGATTGTACCATTGGTCATAACGGGGCGAGAGTTCTGCGCATTCGACCCGGTATCCAGGCGATGCCGATGACGCCATCAACTATTCAAAAAAAAATAAAAGCTGCTATCGCGCGCTGGAGTGGGCCTACGCAAAGTTTCCTGAAGTGGTGGCTAGCAGAATTGAAAGTCTGTATCCCACCTCAAGTTGCTCACACGCTCTCGGTAGATGAGCCCCGGGCACGGGTCATCGTGGCAAAAGATGGCTACCGCACAGAAGTGGTTGGAGCCGAAAGCGTTGAAGTGGCCGCACCTGAGATCCAGCTCAAAACATCTCCTGAGCCATTCCAAGATGCTGTTGTCGTCATCAGCGATGATCTTCTGCTCATAAAAGAGCTTGTATTGCCAATACAGGCCCGCGATGAGCTAGCGCAGATCGCGACATATCAAGCCAGACAACACTTTCCACTTGTCTCTGAGCAGTTGTCTCTCGGGTATGGCCTGTCGGTTGAAGATAGTAACAGCAATTTTACACGATTGAAGCTGGCTGTAGCTCGTATTGGTATCGTTGAAGAGCATCTTACCAATATACGGCGGATAGGATTCGAACCCGTTGAAGTCGTATCGAGCGGGAGTAACATTCAGTTGGCTGTTCCTTCCGTCGAGAGCCATAATCAGCGTCGCCGATTTTTGTCACTCGCATTTATTGGACTGATTGTAGTCCAATGCGCCCTTATTCCGATGATCGATATCAATCGGGTCCAGTTAGCCAATACCAAGCTGCAAGGCCAGCTTAGCGTTCTCCTTGAGAAAACCAAAAGCGCCTCTGACTTAAAAAAAGTCATCGACCGTCGCTTTAGCGAAGCTGAGTTTCTGCAAGCGCAAAGTGCGGGGGATGTTTTTGCCCAGACGTTGCGGCTATTAACTGCAGAAAGCCCGGATGATGTGTGGCTGACTGATTTACAATACGACGGTAAGACATTCCGGCTCAGCGGATTTGGCCGCGATGCAGCAAGTTGGGTTCTCAAGTTGCAAGAGCGCGACTTGTTCCAAACCGTACGGCTAGACAACGTTGCGGCAGGTGCGGGCGCTGGTGAAAATGGGCGTTTTCAAATTCGCCTTGAAATCAAACCCTCTAACGCAGGGCGCAAGCCATGAAACGTCTTTTGCTACGGCTTTTGGCTTTGGCTTTGCTCCTGATTGTCGTCACGGCCGTTGCAGCCATTTTTGTGGTGCCGATATGGTCGGCTGTATCACTTGAACGTGATCGGCTCGAGCAAAACCAAAAGCGAATCGCCAGGCAAAGTACTATAGAGGGGCGCGCAGCTGAATATGCAGCCCTGCTTGATCAAACTCCGCAGGAGTTGGTTGATCAGCATATCTACCGCGCCAAGACAATTGTTTCTGCGGAAACAACCTTTCAGAAAGAGTTGAGTGCGCTGGTCGAGCGCTCGGGCGCAACTCTGAATACAATTAATGGCCTTGTTGCTCGGCCTGCCTCGGGGTTCACACAACTCGCATTGCGACTTGAGGCCACGGCCGACGCAAAGCAATTGGCGCAACTTCTTCAGACCCTAAAGGACAATGATAAGATCATGGTCGTCTCTAAGGCAACGATCCGGGTACGTAGTCAGGAAACTGATTCCGGGCCGGCTGAACTCGGCCTTAGCTTTGAAATTCTGGCATACGCGCGGATTTGAGAATCACATGTTGCGGACGTGGTTAAAGAGCAGAGCAGCAAAAGCCCTTGTCGCGGGGAACGTAACGCTTTTTCTAGTAGCAGCCATTATTTTGGTAACGAACCCTGGGCAGGACATATCAACTGATGAGTTTGCAGAAGAGCAGGCCCGCGTGTTTCCGAGTATGGCGCCGACTGTGGACGACTTAAGGGTGATTCAAGAGCGGCCCTTGTTTCACGAATCGCGCAAACCCAGAGATGCGATCAGTCGAGATGCGCGTCCACAATCCGCCCCGGTTCAGCCCCAACTCCCCAATCAAATTTACAAACTTACTGGTGTGATGGATTCGTCTTCGGGCCAGCGCATCGCATATGTACTGCGTGTTGGAACTGAGGAAACGATGAAGGTTAAAGTTGGCGATGCACTCGGTGACTGGACGGTTGCGAGTATGACACGCGGAGCATTGAGCCTTACCCGCGAAGGCCGCACCTTTGAATTGACACTCTCGAGATAAACAAGAGTCGACATTCCTAGTCCCCATAGTGAAGAATAGAGCAAGATTGAGGCGCGGCCTCGCGTGAGCTGTGTGCCGCAGGGGACTTGTTGATGATAATGATTATGGGACGTAGGGCTAGAATTGCTTCGGCGTTGATCGCCTTGGTTATCCTTGCCGCCTGCACGGATGGCAGGCCTTCATTATTGCAAAAGACTAGTCTTGGGGATGCTCCAGCAGTATCTGATTCGTCGATCAAAAAGGAAAGCGGGCCAATTGATCTTACGAAACAGCGCTCCAACTCTAATGAGCCGCGCGGTGAATACATTGAGGGTGATGGCGTCCTTTTCAAAGGGTCTACCAAAACAATTCAGCCAGCTAAATTGAAGGAGCGAGGGACAGATGCTGGCTTGCGGTTTCGAGATGCTGACATCAAAGCTATTGCCGAAGCAATCATAGGCAATTCAGTTGGTGCGGCGTTTGTGGTTGACCCTGCTGTTCAGGGAACCATGACATTCGAGACCACCGGCGAACTGACGCCTGAGCAACTCTTGGTCGCGTTTGAAGAAGCCTTAAAGGTCAAGAATTATGCACTTGTTGCCCGGCCAGAGGGCTACAATATCGTACCATTACAAAAAGCTCCGCGCATGTCGAATTTGCGCCAGCAAAATCTCCCGCGCAGCGTTAACACGCCAGGGTTCTCAGTGCTTGTTCTGACACCGCGGCATGTCGCACCAACAAATTTGCAAAGCATTCTTGAGCCTTTTGTGCCTGCAGGCTCGGTGCTGCGGGCTGACGATATTCGCAACCTGCTGATTGTTGGTGGGACCAGCCAAGAACTTGAAATTGTCCTTCAGACCGTCGGTACATTTGACGTCGATTGGATGAAAGGCATGTCGTTGGCCTTTTTCAAATTACGATACGTTGATTCGAATACACTCGTGAATGAGCTACGTGATGTCCTGACAAAAGCTGGCGACCCGCTGGCCGGGGTTGTAAAGTTGATCCCTATACCGCGTATTAACCAGATCTTGGCAGTTGCGGCTGATTCAATAAAACTGAGAGAAATTGAGGTGTGGCTAAATCGTCTTGACGTCCAAGAAGCTGGTGATGGGCGGCGCATGTATGTTTATCAAGTTCGCAATGCCCAAGCCGAGGAGTTAGCCTCTTCCCTCAATTATATTGTCTATGGCGAATCTGAAAAAAGCGGCAATGATTATAGCGCCATCTCTCAAAACCTTTCTCCGGCACAACTGCCGGGCAATAACCGCTCATCAACGCAGTCAAACGCCCGCCAACCCACACCGACGCAAAACAGCGGCGGGTCGTTTCAAGCGCTGCGCATATTGCCAAGCCGCGAGAACAACACGCTGCTGATCCTCGCCTCACCAAGCGAGTATGCCATTGTTGAGTCTGCCCTACAGAGGCTTGATGTGCCGCCGCGCCAAGTGTTGATTGAGGCTACACTTGCTGAAGTATCACTCAACGATGATTTGCGCTTCGGATTACAGTGGTTTGCCGACCTTGGGGACAATCAAATTACCTTCTCACAAGCTGACTAAGGCGCAATCGGGCAAAAGTTCCCGGGATTCTCAATTATCTACAGTGGGCGTACTGACGTGCGCGCAGTATTGAATGCCCTTGAGGGCGTCACAGACGTCAATGTGATCTCCTCGCCTAAACTGATGGTTTTGAACAATCAGTCGGCCGTCTTACAAGTGGGCGATGAAGTTCCTGTGCCGCGTCAATCTGCCCAGAGCACGCAGGGTGGCAACGCTCCAATCGTAAATTCAATCGAATACCGAAGCACGGGTGTTATCCTCACTATCAAGCCACGCATCAATGATGGTGG
>JANLSL010000161.1:0-5672 GCA_031362385.1 Alphaproteobacteria bacterium
CCTTTCCATGTCGACACCTCAAGCCAATGCCGCACGCCTTGAAGAAGGGATGGCCCATCACCAAGCTGGCCGCCTTGACGAGGCCGAAGCGTGTTACATGGAAGTGATCACCGCTGAGCCAACTAATACTGAGGCTCACAAACTGATGGCGTTGGCGATGGTTGGCCAAGGTGACCTGGACGACGCCCTCAGTTATGCCGTCGCAGCAACCGAGCTGAAGCCCGACAACGGCGATTACTGGCACTTGGCAGGGCGCATTTATCTTGATGGTGGCGATACTGAGTCCGCTCTTAGCGCGCTGCAAAAAGCGCTGGTTAAAAACCCCACAGATTTACTCGATGTGAATCTGGATTTGGCGATGTGTTACGCCGCAATGGGCAAGTGGGATGCTTCGCTCAATATCGCCGAGTCGCAGGTTAGCACTCATCCCAACGATGTGCGCTCGTTGCATACCGCGGCCAGCGCTGCCACGGGATTAGAGAAAACCCAAATTGCCATCGATTATTTAGAACGTGCGCTCAAGCTCGAAAATAACGACGCGGTTCTGCTGGCGGATGCTGCCAAAGCCTATCGTGCGCTGGGTAATCTTGGCCAAGCGTGGCAATATGTCGAGCGCGCGTTGGCGGCCGCCCCGGGGGATGTCAACGCTCATTATATGGCGCGCATTATCCGAACCGAGGCCGTACCGGCCTGGCACTTCAACATGATGAACGATGCCACGCGCAATGCAGCGTTTAAGAGTGCGATCGAACGTCAGATCAAACCGCATCACGTGGTTCTTGAAATCGGCACGGGTGCTGGTTTGCTGGCCATGATGGCCTCGCGCACCGGTGCGACAGTTTATACCTGCGAGTCTAATTCAGCGTTGGCAATGACCGCGCGCGGGTTGATTGCGCATAACGGGCTCACCGACCGCATCACTGTCATTGATAAACCATCGTGGGAGGTTGAGGTTGGGCTTGAGTTGCCGCGCCAGGCCGATGTTTTGATCGCGGAAATTTTCTCGGCGCAATTGCTTTCCGAAGAAGTCATCCCGACGATTGAAGACGCCAAGCGTCGTTTGCTGAAGCCCGGCGGTATTGTCATCCCAGCAATGGGCACGATGATGGGTGCGTTGGTGTGTAATGACGAACTCGCGCAGTTGACACGCGTGGGCATGGTCGATGGTTTTGATTTCTCCTCGTTTAGCGCTTTCACGCCCGTGATTATGAATATGGATACCCCCAACTACGCGTTGGAGTGGTTGTCTGAACCAACATCGTTGTTCTCGTTTGATTTCCAGAACCAAGACACTTTCCCATCGGAAACTGGACAGGTCGCTGTGGAAGTAACCGCCGATGGGTTGTGCCAAGGTGTGGTGCAATGGATTCAACTCAATCTCGATGCTGAGACATTTTATGAAAATGCACCGGTTGGTTCTAACGCCACCCGGACCAAACATTGGACACCATTATTTTATCCTTTCCCGATCCCGCGCGAGCTGAAGAAGGGTCAAACCGTCATGTTGCGCATCGGCCATGATCGCAAAGGTTGCCGCGTCGAACTGGCCGAAATTATCTGATCACCCGTTGTGCGCGTGGCCTGCTAGACTGAATTGGTATCGGGGGAGCAGATGGCGAAATCAACAATCACTTGGCAAGGCTTCTTCTGGCGTTGGGTGTTGGCGCTTGTCGTCGTGCTTGGAACCTTTAACCCCACTGACTATTCGTATTATAGCTGGGCTATCAGTGCCGAAGGGTCGTTGCCACTCAAAGCTCTTGTCGGCATTGCGCTGCTCATTGTCATCATCATTTATCTTCGCGCGACATGGTTCTCGATTGGCCCCTTAGGCCTGGTTCTCGCTGCGGCATTTTTTGGCGCGCTGATTTGGGTGCTGGTGGATTTTGGCCTACTGGTCCTGGGCCACGGCAGCATCCTAACGTGGATCATTCTGGTGATCCTGTCCTTGATTCTGGCCATTGGAATGTCGTTCTCGCTCTTCCGCCGGCGCATCTCGGGGCAGGTAGATGTGGATGACGTCGAAAATTAGGTAATTCACCCCGCTGCGCCCAAGGTCATGGCGATTAGCGCCTTGGGCGGTGGATAAACCGTCTAGCCCCCTGGAATCACAAGGATTTAGCCTCATTTTCAGTGCCTAAGCGCGTTGTCGGCTGAGCCCATTTGGGCTATGAGTAAGCCATGCGCTCTGGCCCCGTCTGTGGGGATGGCAGGTCAAGGCGGCGTAAGCCAAGGAAGCCAACCGTGGATACAACGTTTCTGTCCGGCGCAAATGCCGTTTTTCTGTCCGAGCTTTACGACCAATATTTGAACAATCCAGCATCGGTTGACCCGAGCTGGGCCGCTTTTTTTCGCGACCTGGGCGATGAACGCGCCGAACTGATCGCTGATCTTCATGGGGCCAGCTGGGGCGCAAACCAAGCCGGCGTCATCGGCGTTGCAGACCCTGACGCCGTGTCCACCAAAGGCAAAGACAAAGCAGCAAAACCAACCGCTCCGGCTTCGGGTGTCGATCAAGCCGCAGTGATGAAGCAGGCTGAGGATTCCATCAAGGCCATTGCCTTGGTGCGCGCTTATCGCACACGCGGCCATCAACTGGCGGACCTTGATCCGCTGAAGCTCTACAAATCGAAATCCAATCCAGAATTAGAAATTTCGTACCACGGCTTCACTGAAGCCGACATGGACCGCCAAATTGTTTTGGGCGGCATCATGGGTTTTGATAAAGCGACCTTGCGCCAACTTCTTGATGCTCTCAAGCAAACCTACTGCGGCACCATTGGCGTCGAGTACATGCACGTCCAAGACATTAAGCAACGCGAGTGGTTGCAAAAGCGCATTGAGCCCAATCGCAATCAACCGGCCTTCTCGCCCGAAGGCAAAAAAGCGATTCTTGACCGTATGGTTGATGCCGAGGGTTTTGAGAAGTTTCTGGGCATTAAATACACCGGAACAAAACGATTTGGTCTCGATGGCGGCGAAGCAACAATTCCGGCGTTGGAACAAATTCTCAAGCGCGGCGGCGCGCTCGGCGTGAAGCAGGTCGTCTTGGGCATGGCCCATCGCGGCCGCCTCAACGTGCTGGTCAACGTCATGCACAAGCCATTCAGCGCGTTGTTCTCCGAGTTCCAAGGCAACTCACCCAACCCCGATAGCGTCGAGGGGTCGGGCGATGTGAAGTATCACTTAGGCACCTCGGCTGATCGTGAATTTGACGGCAACGTTGTTCACTTGTCGTTGACGGCCAACCCGTCGCACTTGGAAGTCGTCAATCCGGTTGTCTTGGGCAAAGTGCGCGCGAAGCAAGATCAAGGTGGCGATGCCGATCGCAAAAAAAGTTTAGCGCTTCTGATTCACGGCGACGCCGCCTTTGCAGGTCAAGGTATTATTGCTGAGTGCTTCGGCTTCTCGCAAATCGATGGTTACACGACCGGTGGCACCATTCACGTTGTCATTAATAACCAAATTGGTTTTACAACCACGCCTAAGTATTCGCGCTCGGGTCCCTATTGCACCGACGTTGCCAAAATGGTCGAAGCGCCAATTTTCCACGTTAACGCCGATGACCCCGAAGCTGTGGTTCATTGCGCCCGTATTGTGACGGAGTTCCGCCAAGAGTTCGGCATCGATGTGGTGCTCGACATCGTGTGCTATCGCCGCTTTGGTCATAACGAGGGCGATGAGCCTAAGTTCACCCAGCCCCTGATGTACAAAAAGATCGAAGCGCAGGCCACCGCGCGCACGATCTACGCCCAGCGCCTGGTGGACGAAGGTTTGTTCACCCAGGCTGAGGCCGACGGCATGATGAGTAAGTTCATGCATATGATGGAAGCCGATTTTGAAGCTGCGGGCAGCTACAAACCCAATAAAGCCGATTGGCTTGAGGGTGCGTGGAAGGGCTTAGCGTCCATGGGCGATGAAGAAGAGTTCCGGGAAGACGCCACGGACTGTTCGCTCGATTTGTTGCGGGAAGTTGGCCATGCGATCTCTGCCAACCCAGCAAATGTGGCGGTGAATTCAAAAGTTGCGCGCCAACTTAAATCCAAGCGTGAGATGATCGATACCGGCAAGGATATTGATTGGGCCACGGCTGAAGCCTTGGCGTTTGGAACGCTGTTGACTGAAGGAAGTGCTGTGCGTTTGTCGGGCCAAGATTGCGGTCGCGGCACATTCTCGCAGCGTCATTCGGTGTTGATCGATCAAGAAACTGAAGCCAGATATGTCCCGCTGAATAATATTCGCCCCGGCACACAGGCGCGTTTTGAAGTTCTTGATAGCCCCTTGTCGGAGTTGTCTTTGTTAGGCTTTGAGTACGGCTACAGCTTGGCTGAACCCAAGACGCTGACATTGTGGGAAGCGCAGTTCGGTGACTTCTCCAACGGCGCACAAATGATCATCGACCAATTCATCTCGTCGGGTGAAAGCAAGTGGCTGCGGTTGTCGGGCTTGGTGATGTTGCTGCCCCATGGTTACGAAGGGCAGGGGCCAGAGCACTCTTCCGCGCGGTTTGAGCGTTATTTGCAAATGTCGGGCCAAGATAACTGGCAGATTTGCAATTTTACCACGCCTGCGAATTTGTTCCATGCGCTGCGCCGTCAAATCCATCGCAATTTCCGCAAGCCGCTGATTGTATTCGAACCAAAGTCTTTGCTGCGTCACAAGCGGTGTGTGTCAACGCTCGACGAGTTGGGTCCCAATAGTAAGTTCCAACGCGTGATCGGTGAAACGGGCAAAATAACTGCGCCCGCAAAAGTACGCCGGGTGGTGCTGTGCACGGGCAAGGTCTATTACGATCTTTTGCAAACCCGCGAAGACAAAGGCATCGAAGACGTCGCCATTATCCGTGTTGAGCAACTTTATCCGTGGCCCAAAGAAACGCTGGGCAAGGAATTGGCGAAGTACAAAAATGCCGAAGTTGTGTGGTGCCAAGAAGAGCCCGCTAATATGGGTGCTTGGACGTTCGTTGATCGTCGCTTGGAATACGCGCTTGAGGGCCTTGATGTGAAATCTAAACGCCCGGTCTTTGCGGGCCGTGCGCCGGCGGCATCGCCTGCGACCGGCTTGATGCGCACCCACGTCAAAGAACAAAACCAAATTGTGGAATGGGCACTTAACACCCCTGTCGATCAAATTCCGCAGCCGTTCCGCCGCGTCACCAAAATCAAAATGGCAGCGGAATAATTCCACAGCCGTTTAAAACGTATAAGATTCAAAACGTATAAGAAAAGTTAGAGTTTAAGGGGCCACATATGGCAATCGAAATCAAAGTTCCGACGTTGGGCGAATCAGTGACCGAAGCCACCGTCGCGAAATGGCTGAAAAAAGTCGGCGACGCCGTTGCCGCCGACGAGCCGCTCCTTGAACTTGAAACTGACAAGGTCACGCTCGAGGTTAATGCGCCGTCCGCGGGCACCCTGAGCGAGATTATGGCTGCCGAAGGTGCCGAAGTGGGCGTTGGTGCCGTGTTGGGTATGCTGGGCGCTGCCGGAAGTACAGCCGCAAGCCCTGGCGCAGCACCTGCAAAAAAAGCCGAAGCCCCGAAAGCTGCTGCACCTACACCCGCCCCGATGCCAAAGGCCGCCGCTCCTATTCCGGCACCCAAGCCTGCTGCACCGATGGCAGCGGCTGCACCAAAAGTTTCAATGGCGGGCGATTTCCCACTGGCGCCTTCAGTG
>JANLSL010000261.1:0-10422 GCA_031362385.1 Alphaproteobacteria bacterium
TAAAACGGATAGTGCAGGTTGGCCTGTAAGAGTGACCCTGAGAACAAGGGCCCCGCGCCGCGCGCCAAGCTTCCCCACGAGGCATAAAAACCCATCACCATGCCGCGCTCAGTATCTGCAGCTTGCTTTGAAACGAGGCTGGTAATGTTGGGGTTGAAGAAAGCCAAACCGATCGGCAGCAACGCTTGTGCCACCAGTAATTGGGGCCAATTATCACAATAGGCCACGGTGAGAAGGCCAACCGCGTAAATTATACAAGCGCCCGTGATGGTTGGCAGCTCACCAAACTTCTTCAATAAAGTAGAGCCAATTTTCGACTGCATGACAACGAGCTGCAACGTCACTAAAACAACCGCAGCAAACGATAGCGCCAGGCCAACATCGCGCGGGCCGAAGTCCATCGCCGCCGCACCCCACATCGGGAAGGTCGATTCGAATACGCTGCCGCCCGTCCCAAAAGCCAGCGCGGCCATGAAAATGAGAAACAGGCCGCTGCGCGTTCTGACTTTATTGAATTGTTCCCAGCGCGACACATGTGGGCGGCTTTTCAGTTTCTCGCGCACTTCTGGCTTCAAAGATTCTGGCAACAGAAAAACAGTGCCCATCAGCGCTAAGAAATTCATACTGGCACAGAAGAACGCCACCAGCGTGAAATTAGCTGTGGCTTTATCGCCACCGGCCAACAGCCCCCCCACCATCGGGCCGATAATAAAGCCGAGCGACAATGCCCCGCCCACCATGGCCATACCCTTGGCACGATTTTCCGGGGTCGTGGAATCGGTGATGTAGGCATAAGCAGCGCCGATGTTGCCCGCACAAATTCCACCAACAAAGCGCGACAAAATAAGCATCCAGATGTTATCGGCAAAACCGAGCAGAATGAATGCTGCGACTGCGCCGACTTGGCTGATCATCAAGATGGGGCGGCGCCCACGTTGGTCGCTCATGCGCCCCCAAATGGGGGCGGCAATAAATGACGCAATTGGATAAATCGCTAAAATCAGAGTGACCACACTGGGTTCAATTCCCATGCGTGTGGCGATGAAGGGGAAGATCGGATTCATCACGCCAATGCCCATGAGGTCGAGCAGAATGATGAAAAACAAAATTCTCATGAAAGGTTCCCCCGTTAAGAGAGCCACACTATGAGGCTCGTCGGGTGAACGCGCCCGCCTCTTTGGCGTTGACCGAGCGGCGGACGAGGGGCGACAGTGGCAACCCAGCGAGAATGAGGATGCGATGTCAAACCGCGAATACGGAGCAAAGGGCCGCGTTGGGGTTGCCACGCCCCAGGCCAACCCCACTGTCGAGCCGGAAATTGGTGCGTGCTTGCCACCGGGGGTGTCGCTCTACACGACGCGGCTGACCAGCGCTTGCGCCGAGCCAAAGGCGCGATTTCAAGATTACTTCGACAACTTCGAGCGTACGTTGCAGGCCTACGATACGCTTAAACTCGATGCGGTGGCGTTTGCGTGTACCGCCGCATCCTATCTCGTGGGGCATGAACGCGAAGATCACCACTTTGCGGCTCTGTCTGCAAAGCGTGGTTACCCCATTATTTCTGGTGGCAAGGCAATCATCGCTGCACTCAAAGCACTGGGGGCGAAGAAAGTTGCCATTGGTGCGCCGTACCCGGCGTGGGTATTGGATGACTGCCGGGCGTATTACGAACAGGCGGGTTTTCAAGTCACCGCGATGCTGCAAATCCAAACAGGCTCGGTTGATACACGCGGCATTTATGAGCTCTCAAGTGGCGATGCGCTGGCTGCTATAAAAAACCTCGACGTGAAAGGGGCCGACTGTGTGTTGTTTACAGGCAGCGGCATGCCCAGTTTTCGTGCCATCATTGAAGCCGAAAAACTAACTGGTCTGCCGACGCTTTCGACGAACCTCTGCTTGGGGTGGTCGTTATGCAAAGCCATCCACCAGGAAAATTGGGCAGCCGGTTCACATCAGTTGTTCAACGGCTGGCAAAGCCGAATTGACGCTCTTTAAGAGGTTACCAGTATGCGTATCATAAAAATTATCGGTAGACTGGATTACCCGCATGACCACTCGCTCGCCGCGTGCACGACCTGATCATTTTGGAGACACTCATGGCTTTGTCGATGCCTTCAGTGAGCGAGTTGGTTACAGCGGCGCGTGCTTTGATGCCGCTGCTGAAGGCCCATGCCAATGAGTCAGAAGACAAACGCGATCTGACGCCCGCTGTTATCAGCGCATTAAAGGCGGCGGGCCTGCACAAAATTTATATGCCGCGCCGGTTTGGCGGGTACGAGATGGACTGGGGCGCGCATTTTGCAGTCTCGCGCGAAGTTGCTGAAGTTTGCGGTTCCAGTGCATGGATCGTTTCGTTGGTATTTTCACATATTATGTGGGCGAGTCGATTTAGCGGCGAGGCCCAGGAAGAGTTTTTCAGCGCAAACACTGATCCGGTCTTGGGCACAGGTTCGGCCGGGGGTGGCCTGCTGACGCCAACTGACAGCGGTTTTTTACTCAGTGGCCGCTGGGGGTTTGTCTCGGGAATTAATCATGCCGCGGGTGCGATGGTGATCGCCAAGACCGAAGCCGATAAACTGTTCTCGCATTTTGTGCTGCTGATGCCCGGTGAATATACCGTCGAGAATACGTGGGATGCCGAAGGCCTGCGCGGGACGGGCAGCCACCATATCAAAGTGACCAATCAGTTTGTGCCTGCGCGCCGCGCCGCAGCACGTGACGACCTTTTGGGCCTCAACCCGCCTGGGTCAAAGCTGCATCCCAGTTACATCTACAAAGTGCGCCCTGCGCTTTATCAAAAAAGCTGGTTTGCTGGCCCTCTGCTCGGAACCGCATTGGGTGCACTGAAAGAGTACTGCGATCAAACCACAGCGCGCGTTGGCCAATTATTTGGTGAAGGCATCGCTGATCAAGTGCCAGTGCAGGTACGATTGGGCGAGTCCATGGCAGAGCTGGATACCGCTGCGATGGTATTTGAGAATTACTGCCGTTTTCTGCATGAAAAGGGCGCTGCGGGGCACGATATTGTTGGTGAGGATATCTTGCGCTCGCGCCGGACAGTCACCTTGGCTGCGCACATGTGCCTGTCTGCGGTCAATCGCCTTTCTGCGATGATGGGGGTCAGCGCACAATCTGGTCGCAATCCAGTCCAGCGCCTGTTTCGTGACTGTCGTACAATTTCGACCCATATCGAATTAAATTGGGATCATTCAATGGCACCGTCGGGCAAATATCTTTTGGGCCTTAAAACAGGCGACCCGATGGTTGATGCCCCGAGTGAAGGCCCTCTTAAAGGTGCCGCGACGCGCGCAATCTTGGGGACGCAGGTTTAAACTGCCCACCATGAAACAGATGACTCTCGGATCAACCGGGCTATCAGTGTCGGGCGTATGTTTGGGCTGCATGAGCTTTGGCAGCGACCAATGGCGCTCGTGGGTCTTGAATGAACCCGAAAGCAAGCAGTTGCTTGGAAGCGCCCTTGATGCCGGGATCAACTTTTATGATACAGCTAACGTGTATTCAGGCGGCATGAGCGAGCAGATCTTGGGCCGATTTTTGAAAGGCGCCGTCGCACGCGAGAAGGTCGTGGTTTCCACCAAGGCATTTTACGAGACAGCCGACCGCCCTGGCATTATCGGACTCAGCCGTGAGAATATCATTGGCTCGCTCGACTCCTCTTTAAAGCGCTTGGGAATGGATTATGTCGACATTTACCAAGTGCATCGTTGGGACGAGCACACGCCGATTGATGAAACGATGGCGGCATTGGCCGATGTAGTGAAGGCAGGCAAAGCGCGCTTTGTGGGCGCTTCAAACATGCGCACCTGGCAGTTGGCCAAGGCGCAGCTTGCGGCCAAGGCATTAAATTTTCGGGGCTTTGCCAGCATGCAGCACCACTACAATTTGCTTTATCGTGAAGATGAGCGCGAGTTACTGCCGTTGTGCCGCGATCAAAACATTGGCCTGATGTGCTGGAGCCCGCTTGCGCGGGGGCGTTTGGCCAGGCCACTGGCACCGCATCATACCGCGCGCGCTGAAGTGGATGATGTCGCCACTACGCTCTATGGGGCGACGGAGGATCCTATTCTTGATGATTTGGCTGCCTGTGCGCGAACACAAAACCTTCCTGCGGCTCAACTTGCATTGGCGTGGATTATGTCAAAAGGCATTGTGCCCGTGGTCGGGGCTACCAAAGCCCATCACATTGACGACGCCGTTGCGGCCAGCGCATTAACTCTCTCAGGTGAAGATATTCAGAGCTTGGAAAAGTCTTATACCGCGCGCGCGTTGTCTGAATTGCCGTGGAACGCCAAAAATCAAACCAGCCCAGGCGAGTTGGCGCAACGGTTAAATAGATAGAGCATCGTGAGGGAATCCGCCCTCGCTTTGGCTTCGCGCAGGCAGGGTTTCCGCTAAGGCGGCTTGCCCTAACACCGACCAAGCCTTGGTCAGCGGGGTGCGATATGCATTGATCTCAGGCCGAATCCGGCTTTCATAGCCCATCAAAACTTTACAGGAGACCACGATGCCCAACGATGTAGCCGCCACGGCCAAAGTTTCAACCATGCAGCCTTTCGCTGCGGGTGACCTATTGTTGGGCGCGACTGACCTCAATGTGCCCACCGACGACCATGCCGGTGACGGGCGTATTTTCCAGTTCGACAAAAACATGAACATGAAGGGCGTACTTTACACCACAGGAACCACGCATCTGGTAAAGGGCCTGACGTTCGGCCCTGACGGGTTGTTGTGGGCCTTTGATTCGGCTGAGCATGCAATCATTTGGGTTGATCCTAAAACCGGCAAGCAGGTCGACCCGGGTTACACATTTCCGTCGCGGCCATGGTCGTCAGCGATTTGGGACAAAGCCGGGAATACTTACCTTTACGAACACATCACCGGAACCATCGACAAGGTGCCTGAAAAATACCGCGCCATGACCAAAATGGTGCCAGGGACTGATCATGCAGGCTACGGCCACGTGCTTAAATTTAGTAAAGACGGCAAGCTGCTGAAAGAATTCAGCACTGAAACGTCGACCAGTTTCGCGGGCCACTTAGGTGTGACCAGCTGCCTGCTTGATCCACCCGAGAAGCAATTAATCTACACGACCGAAACCTCTAAGCGCATCATGCGTTACGATGTTGCCAATGACGCGCAATTGCCTGACCTTGTGCAGCTTCCCCAGGAAGCACGCGAGTTCGTGTTTTGCTTGGGCCTGTGCGCTGACGGCACAATTTTGGCCACGCGGGGCGCCAAGTGGGAGCATCTCGATGGCGCAGGTAAGGTCGTGCGCAGCTATCCGTTGGAAGGCCCAGGCTGGGCGATCATCAAAGAATCGCTAGATAAAAAATACGTGTTTGTAAATAGCTTCTTCACGGGCCAATGCTTGAAATTTGAAAAAGACAGTGGCAAGGTTGTCGCTACATGCACCGTTCCAGCACAACGTTCGTTGGCGGGCTTTGCTGAATATCCAGGCTAGTTCTGGATTACTGCTTAATAAAAAGGGCGACCCCGTCAGGTCGCCCTTTTTTATTGTGCGGCGTGCTGTGCAGTTGCCAAGCCCGGCTCTTTCATGCGCACATAAATGGCGAGTAACAGCACCGAGCCATTGATCAGGCCCATCAACAAGAAGGGCGCATTGAAGTACCAGTGGTCGAACAAGTAACCGCCCAGGCCCACGCAAACTGCAATCCCAACCGCGCCAAACAAATTAAACACACCTAACACCGAGCCGCGAATGCGCGCAGGCGCTTCCTGGCCAATCAGTGCGCCACCCGCCACCACGTTGGCCGTCTCGCCGCAGCCCAACAGAATACACACCGGAATAATCCAAGCGCTATGGAACGGGTCGCCGATTAACCCCATGCCCAAGTAGCCCAAGGTTGATAGCGTGAAGGCGATGACCATGCCGGTCACGCGGTTCACGCGGTCGCTAATCCACCCTTGGAAGAATGCAAAAAACGTCGCAGCAGTTTGAATGACAGCGCCGAACAAAAAGCCAGCTTTGCTTAAGGCAGCGCTTGTCTCGATGCCGTCTTGTGCGCCAACGGCCACAAACCATGCCGAAAAGTATGTCCCCACAATGACAACGTCGCCGCGTGTGGCCAGGGCCGAATAATACGACAGCACAATTTTTGGATTGTGCTTCATGCAGGCCAATCCCTCTTTCAGCAACTTAAGCAATGGCTCGCGTTGCAGCGGCGCGCCGGTAATGCGCGCCAAGCCCAACATGATGACCCCTGAGATCAGGATCGAGACTCCGCCCATCACCCAGAAAGCGTAAATACCAGCCTGGGCTTTGTCATAGCCCGCCGCGACAAAATATTGCGGCAGCTTGGCCAACACGGTGGACATGGCAACCACCCCCAGGCCATTGAACACGCTGGTTAGGCCCACCCATTTTCCGCGACTGCACTCTTGGGAGTAATCTTGAATACACGCCGTCATCATGACGGGAATCATCGCCGTACCGACCGCAAAGAAAATACGGTAGATGAAGAGCTGCACAACGTCAGTGGCCAGCGGGTAAAGGAAATACCCAAGCCCCAGGATAAAAAAGCCCAAGGCAAATATAATGCGCCGCCCGATTTTGTCGGAGAACGCGCCAATGAAGCCCATCAACGCGATCACCACAACTTCTTGCAGCGAGGCCAGCGAACCCGTCAGTTTGCCCTGTTGGTCGCGTGGGATATCCAGAATTTCGGTCAGCACATAGGGCTGCACGAAGTTCATGAACGTCATCATCGCAAGTGCCGCACCCACGGCAAACAGACAGGTGGCCACATTCACGCCCGTAATGCCTGGTGTGAACCAATAGGGCCCAATTTTTAGTCCAGCCGGATCAGGCGGTGCGCTCGGGCGTTGGCCCGAAATTGCCCCCATGGCCATGTCTCATCCCCCTTGTGTCTTCATGCGACGAGCCACAACTATGGCCGCCACCCAGCAGGCTTCCTACCGCCTATTCTGCATCGTCCAACTGATGGCCTGGACTTTGGGGTGCTGTTTCTGTTTATGAGGGCGCGTGTTGTGCCATCGCAATGCGCGCTGACAGATTGCCCCGCTTTGGATTGGGGCATTGGGCGCAGTATATATGCGTGAAGTCTGTGTCGAGCAAAGGAACTAAAATGGGCCGTTTACAGGGCAAGGTCGCGGTGATCACGGGCGCAGGCCGCAAAAAAGGGCTGGGCGAGGCGATAGCGCGGCGCTTTGCCGAAGAAGGCGCCACCGTGGTGCTGACTGATATTGGTGCGCCCTCGGGCCCTCATCTCACGGCAGATAACATTGGTACCTCGGCTGAAATGGAAGAGGTGGCCGCAGGTATTCGCAAGCTCACCAAAGGCACGGTCGCTACGATGAATTGCGATGTGCGCAGCGAAGACGACATCAAGCGCGTGGTGGCCGACACGGTGAAAAAATTTGGCGCGCTCGATATTGTGGTCAATAACGCGGGCGTTGGCTACATCATGAAGCCGCTGACCGAATTTTCTATCGAAGAATGGGACTTAGTGCTGAATGTGAATCTGCGCGGGCCGTTTTTGTTCACCAAACACGCGGGCGCGCAAATGATTGCGCAAAGTGCGAAAGGGCGCACCGGCGGGCGGATTATTAATATCGCCAGCCAAGCTGCTAAAAGTGCCGCACCCCAACTGGTGGCCTATACCGCGTCCAAACATGGCATGGTCGGGCTGACGCGCGTGTCAGCGGTTGAGTTGGCACCGCATAATATAACGGTGAATGCAGTATGCCCCAACCACGTCACAACGGGCTTGGGGGCCAAACAAAACGCCTTTCGCGGTAAAGTCATCGGTGCCAGTACGCACGAGGAAATCATCGCATTCCGCACAGCTAAAATTCCGTTGGGCCGTGTGGGCCAAGCCAACGATACGGCAAACGCTTGCGTATTCCTGGCCTCAGATGAAGCGTCTTACATGACCGGCGAAGCGATGAATGTGTCCGGCGGCGAGGAGATGCATTAAATTAAACTTAGCAATGTCGTTAACTAAATAGACTTCGGATTTTTAAAATATCGCTTAAGCGCTTTCCTTCGTGCCGTTTAATTTTGTCATCTTTATAGAAAAGCCTTTTGACTGGCAGCAAACGTGGGTTCAGAGGGTGCTGCGCAACATGATTTAGAAAGAGGATCGGCTCTTTATCTATGTCAGCAAGATGCCATAAGTCTGATTGTGCAAAGCACCAAACAGCACTTACATGTTTGTTTCTTGGGGCCCCACTCTCTTGAAGCACCCCCTTTTCGCGCAAACCTCGGGTTCTATACCCGCCACTAATGAGCGATACAGTTTCAATAAATTCATCTCCCCAAATCGCTTCGGTCACAACCTCTTCGAATTCGCGTCTAACCCAACTTGCTCCAGTAGATTTACATCCAACAACCACAACATAGGGCAATCTTAAATTGCGATACTTTTTTGCTTTAATTTCGGCAGCATGACGGAGGCTTTCAGGGCCGGATACCGTTCCGCTCAGTTGGCTTGAAACAGCAATCCGTCTCGATTTAGGATTTGTTTTGAAGCCAGCCAGTAAAACAAGGTCAACTTTCCAGCCCTGTTCACAGAATACATTTCTGACAGTTTCTTTGGCTCTGGCTTTGCTTGCGTTTTCTCTAGCCCACCTTTCAATGTGAGAAATTAAGCGGCTGATCTTTGGATTTGAAATGCCAACTTGTATTTCCCGTAGGCTGAAACGAGTATCTCCAGGGGTTTTGCAGCGATCTATCGCATCTCTAATCGGAGCGATTTTTCTATTTCTTGTTGATGTTTCTTCGGGCTGCCATTCAGTTGTCACTTCAACGTAAAATAATGGTTCTCCATTCTTATTCATTACAAGGAGGTCTGGCCTATCGTTTGTGCCTTCGAGTATCGGATTTTTTTGGACGGCATAACCTAAGGCGATGAGTGTTTCATGAGCTATCAACTCCATAAGTGCGCTAGAAAAATCTTGATCCCGTCTGGAGCGCAAGCGGCTTATCAAATCCTGGCGTTCGCCAATGGGAATTCGAGAAACCCATTTTTCAATTGTCATGCGTAACCGACTGAAACCTGGTCGTGACGACGCATCGTAGTATTCAAAAATAGGCATAGAAACTGGCTTTGGTTTGCTATTGCGCCTCTTTTTCGATGAAAAAACCGAATATTTCATGTTGTTTTCAGAGAGCTCTACCCGTTATCAGTTTCTTTCGGATAGCGCCCGAGCGTGCCCGATAACACAGCCGCGATAATGAAAACCGCAATTCCACCCATCAAGGCGGGGTCGTATGTTTTGAACTTGTCATAAACTGCACCTGCGATGGGCGGCGTGACAGCTGAGCCAATCACAAAAATTGTGTACAACAAACCATAAATAGCGCCGTAGTTTTTCCGACCAAAATAGCGCGACACAAAATAAGCAGCGATGTCGAACTCAGCGCCTGCTGCAAATCCAAAAACAACAATTGCAAGCGCACAGATCAAAATACTATCCCCGGCGGCCAGCAGCATCACGCATGCGATCGCCGGTGCTGTGAACATGATCGCGGCCACGGCTGGGCCAAAGACGCGGTCGAGTAAAAACCCGGTAAAGATGCGCCCGACAACAACGGAAAGCCCGAACAAGCCAGCAACTTTAGTGGCATCGCTGCGGACAAGGCCGTGCTCTACAAGCAGTGGCACTGAGTGTACAAGCATGGCGCCCACGCCAGCTGCGGCAATGAAGAACCCCGCAGACATTTGCCAAAACAGGCGGGTGCGAATGGCTTGACCGAAACTCATGCCCCATTCTTCGCCTAAGGCTGTGCGTGTGTCGGTCGTTACCGCAGCGGGCGCGTCACGGAAAAATAACATGGCCAACGGTAGGCCAATAACCAGCGGCACTGCGGCCAGGCCCACATAGGCCATGCGCCAGCCAAATTCACCAATCAGGTTCGCCGCCAGGCTGGGTGCTACCATGCCCATAACGCCGGTGCCCATGAGGGCAAAACCCAGGGCTAAACCACGTGCGGACGTAAACCACCCGGTGATCGCGCGCGTCCAGGTGATGGGCATGGTGCCCGCACCCACAAAGGCCAGCAGGAAAAAGCCGGCATAGAACGTCCAGATATCCTGGCTGGTGAGCGAAAGGCCTGCGACCGCAAGCACAAACATGATCTGCGAAAATATCGCAACCGGGCGTGCGCCATATTTATCGGCTAAGGCGCCTGCAACGGGCCCCATAATCAGCGATGCGGCAGTCATGAAAAGGGGTGCTGCGCTAATTTGTGCGCGGGTCCAGCCAGTGTCTTGGCTGAGCGGTTCGATAAAAGTGCCGAGTGTATAGAACGTTAAAGCTGACACGCCCGTTCCGGCGCCGACGGCTGCGGCAAGCACTACGGTCCAGCCGCGTTTGAACTCATCGGTCTTGCTCGTCATCATCAAACCCCTCATCCCG
>JANLSL010000206.1:0-7662 GCA_031362385.1 Alphaproteobacteria bacterium
GAATCGTATCAAACTCTAACCGTCATCCCGGATTTAGTCCGGGATCCATTCATCAAAATGTGCGGCTGTGCATTTTTATCCTGGACCCTCGGGTCTTCGCCCGAGGGTGACGAGTGGAGAGTGTGAGTCGAGGCGCCGCGCTAAGTGTGTGGCGCTTACGGCGGGGAGGGTGGCGGTATGTCACCACCACTCTCCACAGCCACCACTGTCTCCACCGGTTTATAAATCATGTTTTCCCACACGTTGGGCATTTTCAGGCGTGGGGGTTCGCCCATATTCAGGCTATGAACCAGCAAATCACGGATGCCGACTTCGGGCCTGATGTGCAATTTGGCGCGAACGGAATCGTGGGTTTCCAGTTCGACGTCGTAGTCGGATATGGCCACCAAGATGGTGCGGGTCAGCACCGGGTACCTCACCCGCAGTTCCATTTCCGTCAGCCGGTTGTTGAGAAGACGAGACATAATGTGCTGTTCCCTTAAATGGCGCTTGTTTATATAGCCCTAGCATCGCGGCTGACCTTTTTCTCGATCAGCGTCATGCGTTCGTCCAGCTCAATGGTCTCAAGGCTTTTGCGTTTCACCTCAATCACGGCGGCTATGTTGCGCGCTTGCTCGGTGTCGATCTCGCCGCAGGTCGCTGCGTCAACCACCGCCGTGATCGCCGCCGACACATCCGCCGGGGTGTTGATCGGCGCAAGTTCAAGGTTGATTGATCGCGATTTCAAGCGCGGCATGAGGCGCTCGACGCACAGCCGCAACGCCGTAGGATCGCCGCCCAGCGCCAGCCCGACGAGTTTGCCACTGATCGCCTCGGCCTCGCCATCGAGTAAAGATTCCATGGCCGTGCGGTTACGCACGCCGCGCGGTCGACCCAACGGATTGCCGTGGCTTCCGGGTGCGAACCGGCCATTGGCGAGGCGGTCAGTTACGGGTGCTGGTGTTTCAGTCGGCAACGTCTCAGTCGGCAACGTCTCGTTTGGCAACGCCAATGCGTTGCCTGTCGTGTCTGACATGACAGTCTCCATGATATGATGTTGTGTGAAGGGCCACGCGGTTTGTGCTTGCACGATATTCTTTGAAATGCAGGCGCACGGGTGGCGGGTCAAAAGCTAAAGCTGGTATAAGGTTTTGGCAAGTGCTCGCCGCGTAATATCAAATCATGTATTTTTATGCCGCGTATTTTATACCGCGCAGTTTATACCGCTCCGGTATAACCCGACCAACCTGTGGCCGGTATAGCCAGTTACTGCCTTTCCATAACTGGTGGAACTGGTGAGGGCTCTACCTCATGAGTCCCGTTGCAGCGGGCCACCACACCCATTATGTTCCGGCGCTCTGAAGCCCCAACCAACGGAGAACTCCCTGTGTCGATTCTTGCCAAGCGCCTAGCTGCCGTGAAGCCATCGCCCACCATTGCGGCGACCACGAAAGCAGCCGAGTTGAAAGCGCAAGGGCTCGATGTCATTGGCCTGGGTGCGGGTGAGCCAGATTTCGACACACCTGATCACATCAAGGCGGCGGGTAAGGCCGCCATTGATCGCGGCGAGACCAAGTACACGCCCACCAACGGCACACCAGCTTTGCGCAAGGCGATTGTCGATAAGTTCAAGCGCGAGAACGGGCTGGATTACAAAACCGAACAAGTGACAATTGGCGTGGGCGGCAAGCAGGTCATTTTCAATGCCGTGCTGGCAAGTGTGCAAGACGGCGACGAGGTGATTATTCCTACGCCCTATTGGGTCAGCTACTCGGACATTGTTTTGATGTTTGGCGGAACGCCGGTGTTTGTGCCGTGTGGCGAAAACGCGCATTTCAAGCTGTCGCCCGAAGCGCTGGACGCCGCCATTACACCCAAGACCAAATGGCTGATTATGAACTCGCCCAACAATCCAACGGGTGCCGCGTACACCGAGAAAGAGCTGCGCGCCATTGCCGATGTGTTGTTGCGCCATCCTCATGTTTGGGTGATGACCGATGATATGTACGAGCACCTGACGTATGATGGCTTTAAGTTCACTACCATCGCGCAGATTGAGCCCAAACTGCTGAACCGCACACTGACCATGAACGGTGTGAGCAAAGCCTATGCCATGACTGGCTGGCGCTTGGGCTATGCCTGTGGCCCGATTGAGCTGATCAAAGCGATGAACATGGTGCAAAGCCAGAGCGCCTCGCACCCCAGCTCGATTACACAGGCCGCGACTGTGACCGCGCTGAACGAACCGCTCGACTTCTTGCAGCCGCGCAATGACATGTACAAATCACGCCGCGACATGGTGGTGAAAATGCTCAACGAGGCCAAAGGCATTACCTGCCAAACGCCCGAAGGCGCATTTTATGTGTATCCGTCGTGTGCCGGCTGCATTGGCAAAACCACCGCCAAGGGCCGGAAGTTAAATACCGACACAGACTTTGTCGAAGCACTTTTGGAAGACGCCTTGGTGGCCGCGGTGCAGGGCACGGCGTTTGGCTTGTCGCCGTACTTCCGTATTTCGTACGCCACTTCAACCGAAGCATTGAAGAAAGCCTGCGAGCGCATTCAGGCGTTCTGCGCGGCGTTGAAATAGCCGCAACACTACCTGACATCCTGGGATTCATTCCCAGGATCCAGGGCGGTAATCTCCATCGGTGATGTGGCTCTGGGTCCTGGCAATAAATGCCAGGACGACAGCTTTAGTGTGTGACAAGAAAAAGCCCCGGACCAGAAGTCCGGGGCAAAGTTCTACAGGGAAGTTTTGATTAAGAAGCTACACCGCAGACTTAATACTAGAATCCCGGGGGGAGGGGGGAGGGAAAGCCAGCTGCTGCGGTGCAGCGTTGGACAGTGTTTACGCCCCTCTGGCCCCTGCTACCATTGAAAATCAGGCAAGTGTGCTATGCAGCATTTGCATGGGCCGTGCAGGCCGCGCGCCGCCTGGGTTAGGACGCGTTGTCCGACCTGGCTTTGGCGATTTCCTTGATCAGGTAATCGCGAAAAACCGCCACCCGGGCCGAGTTCCGCAGCTCCTCGGGGTAGACAAAATAGCCCTCAATCGGCGGGCCAAAGACTTCAGGCAGCACGCGCACCAGGCGGCTTTTTCCACCGGCGAAGTAGTCGGGTAACATGCCAATGCCAATGCCGCTTTTGACCGCGCGGTAGATGCCATAGAGGTTGTTGACGCGCAAAACCGCGTTGGCCTTCAGCGCGCGGCGCTCAAGCTCCTCGGCGATCCAGTTGACCGTCTGGAAGGGCTGCACACCCTCGCCGTAGGTCACGAGGTCGTGCGTGGCCAAGTCTTCAAATGTTTTTGGAGCACCGCGTTCGGCCAAGTACGCGGGCGATGCGTAGAGCATCACCGTCAGCGTGCCTAAGTGACGCTGGATCAGCTCAGGCTCTTTGGGTTCGTGAAAGCGAATGGCGATGTCGGCCTCACGCATCGCCAGGTCAAGGTCGCGGTCATCAAGCCGCAGTGACACTTCAATTTTAGGATAAGCGTGAATGAAGTCTTTCAAACGCTCGGTCAGCCATACCGACCCAAAAGCCACTGTTGTTGTTACCCGCAGGCGTCCTTGGGGGTTGTCTTTGGTTTCGGTCAGCATGTCCTCGACGTTGTTGAGCTTGGCGAACACGTCGTGGACGGTCTTGACCAGCAGGTCTCCCTGTTCTGTCAAAATCAACCCGCGCGCATGACGATGGAACAAACTCACCCCAAGGGATTCTTCCAACGCACTGATCTGGCGGCTGACTGCCGACTGGCTGAGGTTCAGCAGATCAGCGGCATGGGTAAAGCTGCCCGCCTGCGCCACCGCATGGAACACCCGCAGCTTATCCCAATCGAGTTTGCCGCCCTTGATGGACATGACGACTAATGAACACCCTGCTCGGCAATGAAACGATCCGCCTCAAGTGCGGCCATGCAGCCGGTGCCCGCCGCCGTGACAGCTTGGCGGAACACATGGTCCTGCACATCGCCCGCCGCAAATACACCTGCGATATTGGTGCGCGTGGACCCAGGCGTCGTGCGCAAATAGCCGCTCTCGTCCATCTCGATCACGCCACTGAAAAGCTCAGTGTTGGGCGTGTGGCCGATGGCGATGAACAGGCCATCGGTTTTGATGTCTTGCGTGGCGCCGGTTTTCACGTTCTTCAAACGCACACCCACCACACCCGGTGGTGTTCCAGCACCCAGTACTTCATCCACTGCCGAATCCCACACCACGTTGATTTTCGGGTGCGCGAACAATCTTTTTTGCGCGATCTTCTCAGCCTTGAACGAATCACGCCGATGGACCAATGTGACTTTTGTGGCGTGGTTGGTCAGGTACAGCGCTTCTTCAACCGCCGTATTGCCGCCACCCACCACCACCACTTCTTTGCCGCGAAAGAAGAAGCCATCGCAGGTGGCACAGGCCGAGACGCCAAAGCCGCGATACTTCTGCTCGGACTCAAGCCCCAACCAGCGCGCCGATGCACCGGTGGTGATGATCAACGTGTCGCCGATGTACACCTCGCCCCCGTCGCCTGTGCACACAAACGGCCGTTTGGTCAGGTCAACTTTAACAATGGTATCGCTGATGAAAGTGGTGCCCACATTCTCGGCCTGCTTTTGCATTTGCTCCATCAGCCACGGGCCTTGAATTACGTCGGCAAAGCCGGGGTAATTCTCGACATCTGTGGTGATGGTCATCTGCCCGCCGGGCTGCATGCCGGCCACCAGAATCGGCGACAAGCTGGCGCGCGCCGCATAAATGGCAGCCGTCAGGCCAGCAGGGCCGGAGCCCAGGATCAGAACTTTAGTGCGGTGCTCGGTCATGACACAAACAACAGGTGGTTGAGACGGGACAGGAACATACGGACGCCATGCGCACCACGCAAGGCAAGCAACCGAGACATTCCATGAGAACACAGCTTTTTGATCAGGCACTTAATATTACCAGCGCAGGCCATTGAATGATTGTAAGTGCCGCGCGTGGTGGGCTACGGTCGCAATAATATTGCGCAATATGATTACTTAAAGCTGTTGGGGATGTTCATGACTGATAAAGAAGGCTCACAACGGGTTCGATTAGATCGTATCGACCGCCAAATTCTCAGCGACCTGCAAGACGACGGGCGCATGACCAACGTCGACCTGGCCAAGCGCGCGGGCATTTCCGCCCCCCCCTGTTTGCGCCGGGTGCGCGCCTTAGAAGAAGCTGGCTACATCAAGGGCTACCACGCCAAACTCGACCACTCCCAGTTGGGCTACACCGTGACAGTGTTCGCCCACGTTGGCCTCAACAGCCAGGCCGAGGCTGACTTGGTGGGCTTTGAAACCTTGGTGCGCGAATGGCCCGAAGTGCGCGAGTGCCACATGTTGGCGGGCGAGACTGACTTTTTATTGCGCATCGTCGCCAAAGATTGGGACGCGTATCAGAAATTCGTCACCGAGCGCCTGACAGCCGCGCCCAAGGTGTCACACGTCAAATCCGCGCTCGCCATCCGCAGCGGCAAAACTCTGCCGGGCGTACCGATCACGGTGGAAGAGAAGAAGTAACATCACCACTGTCGTCCTCGGACTTGTTCCGAGGACCCAGGGTGGCGGCAATGGCAGTGCAAGTAACCCTGGATGCTCGTGTCAAGCACGAGCATGACGAGTTGGGTGTGCTGATGGTGCAGCGGCCCCAACTCAAAGCCCTCGCCCCTTGTGGGAGAGGGAAGGGTGAGGGGTTAATATAATTGATACGCAGTGCGTATCGGTGTAAATTAATGTGGCATGACCCGACTTCGCAACCCGCATCCCGGCGAAATTTTGAAAGAAGAGTTTCTGGCCGAACTCGACATGAGTCAAAATCAATTGGCCCATGCCATTGGCGTTCCGGGCAATCGCATTCATGCCATCGTCAACGGCACGCGCGACATTACGGCTGATACCGATTTGCGCCTGTGCAAATTTTTCCGACTGTCAGAGGGTTATTTTCTGCGCTTGCAGAACGCCCACGATACGCTGGAAGCCAAACGCCGCATCGCACCGCAAGTCGCCAAAATCAAACCGCTGCGGCTGAAGAAGGCGGCGTAACCATCGCGACTGAAGACAAAGTAGATTGATGATGAAGCGACTTAACTGCGCAGTCTTAGCCGTCGCAATTAGCGCTTTTTTTGCTATCGGTCTCGATGCTTTTGCCGCAGAACTAGCACTTATCAACGGGAGAATATATCCATCGCCAGACACCGCATCCATTGAAAACGGAACAGTAATCATCTCTGGCGATAAAATCGTCGCGATCGGGCCTAGCGCCGACATAAAAATACCAGCTACAGCTGATATTCGAGATATACGCGGCATGGCGGTCACTGCGGGATTTTGGAACAGTCATGTTCATTTCTCGCAGCCCAACAAATGGTTTCCGGCTGAAACCATGCAGGCGGGTCAGCTCTCGGCAAGCTTTCGCGACATGTTGACTCAGTACGGCTTTATTTATGTGCTCGACACCGGTTCGCCTCCGAGAAATACACTCGCATTGCGTCGGCGTATATCTAGCGGTGAAGTGGTTGGTCCGTCGATTATGATGGCGGGGGGATCGTTCGTGCCGAAGGGCGCAAGCCCCTTCTATGTCCGCCCCGATGTATTACCAGATGCCCCGGAGCCCGAGCAAGCACAACGCCAAGTTTATGCTGTGCTCGGTTTCGGCGCAGAAGGAATCAAAATATTTTCAGGGTCCTATGCAGCGTTTGATCGCATCGTGCCAATGAAACTCTCTGTCGTTTCTGCAATAACTGCTGCTGCTCATGCTCGTGGCTCTTTCGTGGTGGCTCATCCCTCAAACGGTGAGGGGGCGTCCGTGGCCATTGATGGTGGGGTAGATATACTCGCTCATACTTTTCCAGATGGCAGTTGGGAACCAGCAATGCTAGCTAAATTGGCACAGCGTGGCGGTGCGTTGATACCGACCATGAAGCTATTTCGCTACGAGGCGGTCAAATTTTCCGCGCCCGAGGCTCGCATTCAAGACACGATCAGAATAATCCAAGAACAAGTCCGCACGTTCATAGGTTTTGGTGGGCAAATCTTGTTCGGTACCGACGTCGGTTACATGCATGACTACGACCCTACCGACGAGTATGCCTACATGGCAGGCGCGGGGATGACGCCGGTCGAGATTCTTGCGTCGCTCACGACCGCTCCTGCGCAACGATTCGGGCTTGTTAGCCGCACTGGGCAGCTGCGGCCAGGTTTTGATGCTGATGTGGTCGTACTTGAGAGTGACCCAGCCCAAGATCCACGAAATTTTGCGAAGGCTACATTAGTTATCAAAGGTGGCCGCATTATTTTCGAACGCCCTGTGAGTACTCAACCCGGTAGATCAAAGTGATTGCAAGAATATCGATCACATTTGAAGGAGCTTCGACATGACGCGCATCATCCAAATACTGATCGGGATTGTGCTGATGTTTGTATCTGCACCTTCGCGGGCCGATACGGTGCTCATCACCGGGGCGAGCCAAGGTCATGGGCTGGCGTTTGCGCAAGACTACGCCGCGCGGGGCTGGACCGTCATCGCCACGGCGCGCACGCCGTCAAAAGCAACTGAACTTCAGGCGCTGGCGAAAAAATACCCCAAGCTGACAATCGAAGCTTTGGATGTGACGAATATCAGCCAAGTCGATGCGCTGGCGGCTAAGTACAAAGGCACACCGATT
>JANLSL010000262.1:0-20154 GCA_031362385.1 Alphaproteobacteria bacterium
GGCAGGCTTTGAGGCGCGGCGGACGGAGGCAAAAAAGCACGGCAAACTGCGCGGGCTTGGGATTGCATATTATGTTGAAGCCTGTGCGGGCGGCAGTGGCGAGCAGCCGCATTTGAATTTCAACCCAGACGGCACGTTGACCATTCTGATTGGCACACAAGATAACGGCCAGGGCCATCGCACGGCCTATGCGCAAATAGCAGCCGACGCATTCAGTATGCCCATTGAGAACGTGATTGTGAAACAAGGCGACACCGACGAAATACCGACCGGCGGCGGCACAGGTGGATCGCGCTCAGTGCCGGTGGGCGGTAGTGCAGTGCGTCAAACCGTGATCAAAATGATCGAACACGGCAAAGCGATTGCATCTGAGCTTTTGGAAGCATCAGCCCAAGATATTGAATTCTCCGATGGGGCATTCAAGATTGCAGGCACGGACCGCAAGGTTGCATTAAAAGATGTGATTGCTGCATCATTCGACGAAACCAAGCGGCCACCGGGCCAAAAACCAGGGTTATATGCCGCAGAAAATTATGCGCCGTCAGGTGCGACTTTTCCGAATGGCTGCCACATCGCGGAAATCGAGATTGACCAAGACACCGGTGAGCTGGCGTTTGTGAATTACACCATCCAAGACGACTTGGGCTACGCCATGAATCCGCTGCTGATGGAGGGCCAAATCCTAGGCGGCGCGGTGCAGGGCTTGGGGCAATGTTTGTTCGAGCATGCAGTGTACGACAAAGACTCAGGCCAGCTCGTGACCGGCTCGTTCATGGACTACACCATGCCCCGCGCCGACAACACGCCGAGCTTTAATTACGCCTATACCGAAGTGCCCACACCCAACAATGCATTGGGCATAAAGGGTGCTGGCGAAGCGGGCACCATTGGCGCAACACCGGCGGTGGCCAATGCCGTGATCGACGCGCTAGCCCAGGTGGGGGTGACCGCCATCGACATGCCGATGACGCCGCTGAAAATTTGGGAAGCGATGCGGGCGGCCAAAGCAAAGAAGGCGGCGTGAGCGGCAATATTGACTTTGCACATCTCAATTCCTGGGCCGACCGCCTCAGTGAAACTGCGCGGCGCGCAGGCGCTGCGATTATGGCTGTGTATCACACCGATTTTGCCGTAACCCAAAAAGCTGATTTATCACCAGTTACTGAGGCTGATCAGGCGGCTGAGCGAATCATTCTGGCAGATCTGGCCACGCTGACACCTGCCTTTCCGATTGTGGCCGAAGAGCAAGTTGCCGCGCACGGTATTCCGGTGTTCGACGGAAATGATTTCTGGTTGGTCGATGCGCTTGATGGCACCATAGAGTTCATCAAAAAGGGTGTTGAGTTCACCGTCAACATTGCGCTCGTAAAAAATGGTTTGCCTGTGTTGGGCCTGGTTTATGCCCCGGTGTTGGATGAACTGTTTGTGGGCGTGGTCGACGAAGCCGCCCAGAAACATCGCGCAGAGGTGTGGCGCGCAGGCGTTAAAAAAACGATACGCTGTGCGAGGCGCGCAATTCCGGCGCGGGTGGCGGGCAGTAAGGCCCATGAGCTGAGCGAGAACATGCGAGCGTTTATGGCCGAACATGGCGTGATTGACCGCGCGCGCGTCAGCTCATCAATTAAATTCTGCATGGTCGCCGAGGGTAAGGTTGACTTGTATCCGCGCTTCAGCCCCACCAGTGAGTGGGATACAGCCGCAGGCCATGCCATCGTGCGTGCGGCGGGCGGGCGGGTGCACGATCAAACCGGAAATGAATTACGTTATAAAAAGCCAAACTTTTTAAACGGGCGGTTTTTGGCCGAGGGTCCGCCATGACTGTTGCGCTGCCCAGCCCAGAGGTCATTGCAAATGCTGCGCGTATTTTGAAAAGCGGTGGCTTGGTCGCGTTTCCCACGGAAACTGTGTACGGGCTTGGCGGTGATGCAACGCAAGATTCAGCGGTGGAAAAAATTTATGCCGCCAAAGGCAGGCCGTCTTTTAACCCGCTGATTGTTCATGTCGGCGCGGTTGAGTGGGTGGCAGAGTATGCGCAAGCCGACGCGCGTTTTGGTAAACTTGCGCTGGCATTTTGGCCGGGGCCACTGACACTGGTGATGAATCGCCGTGCGGAATCACCACTCTCGAAACTGGTTTCTGCGGGCCGCGACAGTGTCGCCTTGCGGATGCCTGACCATCCGGTTGCGCGCGCGTTGTTAGCCGTGGTGATGCGCCCGCTAGCAGCACCGAGTGCGAACCGCTCGGGCTATATGAGTCCCACGACCGCGGCACACGTTGTGGCGTCATTGGATAGCGCGCCGGATTTGATCATTGACGGTGGCACGTGCCGTGTGGGTGTAGAGTCAACTGTGCTGGACTTAACCCAAAACACCCCAGCGATTTTACGCCCGGGTGCAGTCACCCGCGAGCAGATCGAAGCCGTGATTGGACCCGTGAGGTTTGGTTCTGACGATCCCACCGCCCCCAAATCACCTGGGCAATTGGCCAGTCATTACGCGCCTGGCCTGCCGGTTCGTCTCAACGCGACTGACGCCAAAACGGGTGAGATTCTGATTGGCTTTGGCCCGGTCAAAGGTGCCCTGACGCTCAGTGCCGCAGGGGACCTACTTGAGGCAGCGGCTAACTTGTTTGCGCTGTTGCGCCAAGCCGATAATGCCACACTATATAAGAGTATCGCCGTAGCCCCCATCCCGGAGGCGGGCATTGGCCTGGCGATCAACGACCGCTTGCGCCGCGCGGCAGCACCACGTAACACCGCTTCATAGGCAACCATCCAAGACAACCCATGCCGCTCGACCACGTTATCCAAAACCGTCTACGCGATATTGTCGGGGCCAACGCCGCCATCACCGACGCCGCAGACATGGCACCCTACCTGCATGAAGAGCGCGGCCTTTATCATGGCAAGGCGGCTCTGGTGCTGCGCCCAGCTTCAACCGCAGAAGTAGCAAGCATTGTATCGGCATGTGCTGCGGCCAAGGTGCCCATCGTACCGCAAGGGGGGAACACCGGGCTGTGCGGCGGAGCGGCCGTCCATGACGATGCCTCAGAGGTGATCGTTACCCTCGGGCGCATGAACAAAGTACGCGGCATTGATCCGGTGAATTTTACAATCACGGTAGATGCAGGGTGCGTGCTGGCCGACATTCAAAAAATCGCGCTGGAGCATGATTGCATTTTCCCGCTGAGCTTGGCCGCCGAAGGCAGTTGCCAAATTGGCGGAAATCTTGCCACCAACGCCGGTGGCATTAATGTGCTGCGCTACGGCAACACGCGCGATTTAGTTTTGGGTTTAGAAGTGGTTTTGCCCGATGGACGCATTTGGAATGGCATGCGCGCCCTGGGCAAAGATAACACCGGCTATGCCTTGCGCCATGTGTTCGTCGGCGCTGAAGGCACGCTGGGCATTATCACCGGTGCTGTGTTGAAACTGTTCCCGCGCCCCACAGAAACCGCCACGGCGTTATGTGCGCTGAGCGATTTAAACGCGGTGACCAAACTTCTCAGCCAGGCGCGTGCGTTGTCGGGTGACAGCGTGACGGCGTTCGAGCTGATCCCGCGGATTGGCCTTGAAATGTGCAACCGCCATATTGCGGGTACGTCAGACCCCTTTAGCGCCAAG
Source organism: Alphaproteobacteria bacterium (assembly GCA_031362385.1). Taxonomy (GTDB): domain Bacteria; phylum Pseudomonadota; class Alphaproteobacteria; order Rhodospirillales; family Rhodospirillaceae. The sequence goes on from JANLSL010000262.1 coordinate 3,623, forward strand.
CACGACTGGTATGTGCTGATCGAGTTTTCAACCTCGCGCCCAGGCTCTGGGCTGCGCGGCACGTTTGATAAACTTCTCGAGACCGCATTTGAGGCTGGCACACTGGTTGACGCCGTGGTGGCTGAAAGCCTGGAGCAAGCCAAAAGCCTGTGGCGCATTCGTGAATCTCTGCCCGAGGCACAGAAGCACGAAGGCGGCAGCATCAAGCACGATGTGTCGGTGCCCGTATCATTGGTGCCACAGTTTATCGCCGAAGCCTCAAAGGCTGTGGTGGCGAACTTTGCAGGCTGTCGCCCGGTTCCGTTTGGACACGTTGGCGACGGCAACGTGCATTTTAATGTCTCGCAGCCCTCGGGCATGGATAAGGCCACCTACATCGCCCAGTGGGAAGCCATGAATAGAATCGTGCATGACATCGTGGTGGGCATGAATGGCTCGATCTCAGCCGAACACGGCATCGGTATGCTCAAGGTCGAGGAGATGAAACACTACAAAGACCCGGTCGAGCTGGACTTGATGCGTAAACTCAAACGCGCGTTTGATCCGGCCAACCTGATGAACCCCGGCAAGGTAGTGGATTAGATTTTTAAAGTCTGTACATCATACTTTGCGAACGCGGCGTCGCGCGTGATGATGATCAGCCTTTCAACTTGCGCCTGAGCTATCAACATGCGGTCGAAGGGGTCGGCGTGTTTTAAAGGGAGACGGCCAGCAACTTCCCCATGGCCAAGAGAGATTGGCAATGGAATGAGCTTTGATTGAAGCACAAGCTCTTCCAGATTGTCAGGTGCTCTCAACCGTCCAGCCGCACGTTTGATACCAAGCTCCCATAGCGTGACAGCACTGACATAAACGTCATTCATGTTATCAGCTATCGCTAGACGCTCGCTTGATTTGAGTTTGCTGTCGTCGTTGATCCACCACAACAGGATGTGGCTATCTAAGAGGAGCTTCATTTTCCTTCGCCACGAAATACCTTCATCATGTCTTCAGGTAAGGGATCATCGAAATTCTCTGCGATCCAGATTTTTCCCTTCGCAATTCCTGGTTTGCGCGGTTCGGATTTTGGAGAGAACGGAACAATTTTCGCAATTGGCTTGCCTGCCTTACCAAGCACGATCTCCTCGCCAGCTTTGACGCGCTCCAGCAGGCGCGAGAGATGCGTTTTCGCTTCGTGGACGTTGACGATGGCCATGGGCCAAACTCCATAAATAGACTTAGCTAACTTAGTCTTATTTAGGCCATCCTGCAAGATGAATGTGGCGAACGCCCTTCACTCCTGTGAGGCAGCCTTCAGAGGCATCCGATCCGCATGCTGATTGATCTGCATACGCACGCCATCGGGGTCGAGCACGGCCATTTCAATCAGGCCGTCGGGGGTGCGCACTGGCTCGACCACAAATGTGGCCCCCATTTCCTTGAGGCGTTTGATCACAGTTTCGATGTCATCGGTGCGCAGGGCCAGCGCAACCTCGCCAATGGCCAAGTTGGCGGGGCGTTTAATTTTGGGCGGCGGCGGATTGCTGATTTGCAACAGCGCAATCATCGCGCGGTCACGATCAATGCCATAGAGACTCTTGGCGGGCTCTAACACGACGATGTGAGCGGTATGCGTGTCGGCGATACCCAAATGTTTGAAAGTAATTTTGTCAGCAACGGGCGCATCGCGCGTGACCTTCATGCTAAGCGCGTAAGAATAGAATTTTTTTGACGCCGCGATATCGCTGACGATCAACAAATTACGCGGCATGATCGTCGATGGCTCTTGGGCGCGCGCCGTCAAGGCAAACAAAAAGAGTGACAAAATCGCTATAAATAACTTTTTCATGTGATGTGCTTGCTACTTTGCTTTCTATTTTCCTGGCTCAACTGGACGATCCGCGACTTCGCGGTCGGGCCGTTGGACCACGTGAATGCGCACACCATCAGGATCATGGACCACAAGCTCAGTTTCTGTTCCATCGGGTGATTTCATCGGTTCCAGCAAAATGCGTACTTTCATTTCCTTCATCCGCGCATACACCAACTCAATATTCGTGGTGCGCGTCGCCATCATCGTCTCACCTGAGGCCAAGTCGGCGCTCCCCGGTCGCTGCATCACCGGCAGGGCCGGATTGCCCACCTGGATAAGGCCCAACTGCGCGCCCTCGCGCTTTTTGCCCGCAATCATGTGACTGGAACGCAAAATGACGAATCTGACTGTGCGATCTTGCGGCAATCCCATTTGGGTTTTGACCACGGGGTTGGTCATCACGCTGTCGCTTAAAACCTCGTAGCCCAATCCATACGCGTAGAACTTCTTCGAAACTTCGGCGTCGGCCACCACCATCGTCATGCGTGACATGACGCTGACGGTGGATTCGGTCTGGGCGTGCAGCGCACTGCTGGACAGGACCAAGACCATTAAAAATATCGGAATAAGCCTCACCACATTGCTTTTCCTTGGTTTTGGTTACGCAAGTCGGCTGTGCTGCGGCTATTGTTTAAGCGCAACACTCGGGGAAAGTTTAGCATTGCCATGGGTTTAGGTCTTGCCAATCTGTGGCTGTAAGGTCATCGTGCTCCGTGGCTGGATTGTATGGCGCACATGCGCGCCGCTGCCTTTCTCGTGTCCAAGGAGACCAAATTTATGAGCCTTTTCAAGACATTACTGTTGGCGACCAGTGTTGCCGCCCTGAGCGCGACAACGGCTATTGCCGCTGATGATGCAGCCGCCGGGGGCTATGTGTCCTTGGGCGCAGGTTTGCATATGCCGCGCGATTCCAGCCTGCTGATCGGCACCAATGCCCGCACCATGCAGTTCAAGAATGGCCCGATTGTTGTCGGCGCTGGTGGTTACAAGTGGGGTAACGGTGCGCGCACAGAATTAGAGTTGGGATATCGCGAAGCCAATGTGGGAAATGTGGTCTCACCGACCGCAGCAACACCATGGACCGGCCAACAGCGCACCTGGTCAACGATGGCTAACGTGTTGTTTGATATTGGCACCGGCGGCAACCTCATTCCTTATGTCGGCGCTGGGCTCGGGATGTCGTGGATTGGTTGGAAAGACGGCTTCAAAGGCCCGACCACTGCTAAATTCGATGGCACTGACAAAAAGTTCAGCTGGCAAGGTATTGCTGGCGTTGGCTATGAAGCCACCAAGAACCTGAACCTGTTTTTGGAATACCGCTACATCGGTTTGAATAACGCCGCGTTCCCCGCCAATGCCACACCGGCAACGCCGCTGATTTCAGATCACGATGATCGTAGTCATAACGTATTGGTGGGCTTGCGTTATTCGTTCGGCGCACCGCCAGCTAAAGCCGAGCCCGCAAAGCCTGCGCCAGCTCCGGCACCTGCTCCAGCACCGATGGCAAAAGCACCGCCACCCGCCCCTGCTATTCCGCAAAAGTTCATCGTGTTCTTTGACTTCGATAAATCAAACCTGCGCAGCGATGCCCAGAAGATCGTGTCGGATGCTGCTGAATACGCCAAGAAAAATGGCAAGGCACGCATCAATACCACGGGGCACGCTGATACCTCTGGTTCAGCGGCTTACAACCTGGCGCTGTCTGAACGTCGCGCGAAGGCTGTGAAGGCCGAGCTCAAGCGCATTGGCATTCCGGAAAGCGAAGTGGTTGTAATGTACAAGGGCGAATCTGACCCGATGGTCACTACCGGAGACGGCGTCAAAGAACCACAAAACCGCCGCGTTGAAATCGTTCTGGAATAAATTCCAGCATTGACTTGTTAGTTCACCGCCGCGCCCTTGACGGGTGCGGCGGTTTTCTTTTGCGGTAGTGATGGACGCGCGACCGGAATTGAACACAGCGCAGGTTGGCTGATCGCCGGAATCGGATTGGCCGCGGCAATGTTGCTGAGTTGTGCGGGGTCTTGCTCGATCTCCCAGAAGGTGGCCCAGGTATGGGTGCAAAATGCCACCGGATCGTCTGAACGGATGGAAGCTGCCGCGTTTGCCAATTGGGTGACATAGCGATTCAAGGCATCTTGGCCAGTGCCGATGCGCTTATAATAGGAGATCAATATGGGACCATAGCCTCCGAATTGGGGCTTATGGCGGGTCATAAAGGAATTGTAGGCATCGCGCTGGCCGCAGCTGAGACCAGCAACCATAAGGCGGCTTTGGAGATGACGCAGACGAAAGGCTTCAACCTCATCAGCCGAGGCACACGGGTCGGCCACGGCGGCGAAGGGGGCTAATGTCAGCACCGCAAATGCCGCAATTGCCTTGAATAGGACCCAAGATTTGACCGCCACGAATTCCTCCCAATCACTGAACATGATACGAAATTGGGGCCGTCAGGCAAACTGGGCATATCGCCCGGTTTCCTGCCGCACCTTGCAATAACCGAACCCAAACCAGACCCGCCGATGACCGGAATTTCCCGCTACGTCGCCCGCCAACTGTTGAGTGGAACCGCTTTGGTCAGCATCGTGCTGGTGTTCATTGTCTGGCTCACGCAATCATTACGTTTTTTGCAATTTGTCATGAACAAAGGGTTGCCGCTGGGCACATGGTTGAAGCTCACCGTCTTCATGCTGCCAGGGTTTTTCACGCTTATTTTGCCGGTCGCATTCTTTTTTGTTGTGCTGTTCATCTACAACAAACTTTCCATGGATAAAGAATTGGTGGTGGTTCAGGCCGCCGGGATGAGCCGGATGGGCTTGGCCATGCCTGCCATCGTGTGTGCCAGCGTGCTGACTTTGGCCGCTTTGGTTTTAAGCTCTTACGTTGTGCCAGCTGCGGTGCGCGGCTTTAAAGATTTGCAGTGGGTCATACGCACCGATATGTCGCAGATCCTGCTGCGTGAAGGTGCCTTCAATGCTCTTGGCCAAGGCCTGACGGTTTATGTCCGCGCCCGTTCAACGAATGGTGAATTGTTAGACCTGCTGGTCAACGACGCGCGCCAACCCCAGCAACCCGTCACACTGCTGGCCGGGCGTGGCGAAGTTTCCAATGGCCCCAATGGTTCGCGCGTGATTTTGCACAACGGCAGCCGTCAGGAGCGTAAAGCAGAAGGCACATTGTCCGTCCTGTATTTTGACACCTACACCCTCGAGCTGGGCCAGATTGACCCCCCGCCTGGCACCCGCACCCCAGACAACCGCGAACGCAGCACGTTTGAATTGTTACGATTAGGGGCGGCTGACGCGCTTACGCCTGATGCAATTGCGCGGATGCGCTCTGAAGCTCATCAGCGCCTCGCCGCGCCTTTAACGGTGTTAGGCTATGCCTTACTCGCCGCCGCATGGCTGCTGTCGGGCAGCCATGACCGCCGGGGCCAAGTCGGCCGAATCGCTGGCGCTGTGGTGAGTGTTGTGGCCTTGCAGGCGGTCGCCTTGGGTGCGATGAACGCCACCGCAAAAACTGCAGCCTATGCACCTTTGATGTATATGGTGGCAGTGTTACCCATTGTGGTCAGCGCCTACGTTTTGGCCCGACCGCCGCTGCGCTGGCCTTGGTCACTGCGCACGGCACCACAGATCACGGTGGCACGAGAGTCGTAATGGTTCGGTTGAGAAAGATGTCGCCCACGCGGTTACGCCCTTTTATTGCTGCCCTCGTGCTGACGGCGATCAGCGCTGAAGCCCTTGCGCAAACGGCCCCCAGCGATGCGGCAGAAAAAGACAAGACCGTCCTTCAAGCTGATGAGATGAATTACGACGACAACACCAACACCATGCGCGCGGTTGGCAAGGTCGAGATCGCGCGCGACGGACGTGTGCTGTTGGCCGACACCGTGACGTATAACCGCGAAACTGACATCGCAACCGCAATCGGTAATGTCAGCCTGCTCGACAAAAACGGCACGGTGATGTTTTTTGATCGCCTCGACATTAAAGGCGACCTGAAAGAAGGCGTCGCACAAAAAGTTCGTGTCATCCTTGCTGATAAATCCCGTCTCAACAGCCGCGACTTCAAGCGTAGCAGCGGTGGCATCAACGAACTGAGCGACGCAACCTATTCGGCGTGCGACGTGTGCGGGGATAAAGCGCCAGTATGGCAAATCAAGGCCACCAAGGTGCGTTACGACGAACAAGAAGAGATGGTTTACTACACCAACGCCCGCATCGAGATGTTAGGCGTGCCGGTTTTTTACACGCCTTATCTTGCCCATCCCGATCCCACCTCCGGGCGCAAAAGCGGGCTGTTATTGCCGATCATCACGGCGGGGCGAAACGTCGGTTTTTCGTATGCACAGCCCTATTACATCAATATCGCACCCGATAAGGACGCAACCATCAGCCCGCTCTATACCTCGAGCGCAGGTAAAGGCTTAACGGGCGAATACCGCCAACGCTTTGGCAGTGCTGAGCTGCAAATGTCGGGCAGTGCTGTGGTCAATGACGATGATTCCCCACAAGATGTTCGCGGCCATTTTCGTGGGCGGATGCGCTGGGATATGGATGAGAAATGGCGCAGCGGCGCGGACGTTTACGTGGCCTCAGACCGCACTTATCTTCGCCGCTATAACTTCGACGCCCCAACGTGGCTGACGACGAATGCCTATACCGAGCGCTTTTCGCAGCACTCATACTTCTCAGCCAATGCATATTATTTCCAACGCCAGCGTACTGCAACGGCTGTCGGCACGACGCCGCTGATCGCCCCGCTTTTGAATTATAGCTACGTCGGAGATCAAACCGCGCGCAGTGGGTATTTTTCAGCCGACGCCAATGCGATGGTTTTGTTGCGCAGAGACGGTACTGATAGCAACCGGGTCTCGACAAAGCTCGGCTGGAATCTTCCTTTCACAAGTCCGCTGGGTGATCTCTACACCTTGCGCGCCACCTTGCGCGGCGATGGCTACTATGTCCGCGATGTCGCCAGGCCGACACGCCGCGATACATTTACCGGAACGGCAGGCCGGGCCATCCCTGAGCTTTCCCTGGAATGGAAATTTCCGTTTGTGCGTAACGACGGCAACGCCCATGAAGTCTTAGAACCCATCGTGGTTGGCGTGGTCAGCCCCACTGGCTTGAATAGCGATAAGATTCCCAACGAAGATAGCCGTGACCTTGAGCTTGATGACTCCAACCTTTTCGCAAGCCAGCGCTTCACAGGCTTTGACCGCGTCGAAGGTGGTGCACGGTTAAATTACGGCATGCGGTGGTCGGCTTACGGCGCGCGCGGCGGTAACGTGGCGGCATTTTTAGGGCAAAGCTACCGCTTCAGCCGCGAAAATACACTAACCCGATTCTCAGGATTGGACGGAAAGATTTCAGATATTGTCGGGCGGATTGATGCGAACCCGAACCCCTACATCGGTTTGATTTATCGCTTTCGCCTGGACAAAAATAACTTCGGCGGGCGACGCTATGAATTGGGAACGTCGTTGGGCCCTGAAATCGCAAAGCTGGGCGTAAACTATCTTTTCCTCAAACAGGACCCGACCAACCCAACATTGGGCGAGCGCGAGGAGCTTTATACGTCATTCTCAACCCGGCTCTCGCGCTATTGGAGTTTGACGGCGAGTGACCGCCGCGATTTAAGCCCCAATGGCGGACGCATTCGCACGGCATTTGGTTTTACCTATGAAGACGATTGCTTTGTTTTCGGCCTTGATTTGGCTGACGACAATACCTCGGACCGCGACTTCAAACGTGGCTTGACTGTGTTGCTACGATTTAATTTGAAATCGATTGGCGATATCAAGTTCAACACCGGCGTTGGCGCGCAAAAATAACAGGCGGTCGTTATGCCAAGATTGAGTGTTGGAATGTTATTTGCCCTGCTCAGCGCTGGCGCGTGGGCTCAAAATGGGCCAGGCGATATAACTGACCCCGCCGCCCTGACTGATCAAGCCAATACCTACTTTCGCGGGTACGGCGTAGCCCAGAGCGATGCGCACGCCGCCGAACTTTACCAACAAGCGGCGAGCATGGGCTATGCGCGCGCGATGCACAACTTAGGTTTTATGTACGCTGAGGGGCGCGGCGTGCCACAAGATGAATTCCACGCTGTTGACCTCTACCGCGCTGCTATGACGCAATCATACATCCCTGCCATCACCAGCCTTGGAATAGCGTATGCCGAAGGGCGCGGCGTCTCAATTGAACCAAAAACCGCTTATACGTTGCTCAAACGATCTGCTGAGGCGGGCGACAAGCGGGCGGCCGACTATCTGGTTCAGGCCAAACTCAGGCCCTAGAGCACGATAGCTTTTGATCGAATCGTTTTCGCGCTCTAGACTCTTGTTTTGTCGCGTTTTTAGCGGACGAACCGAAGTACACTTCGCCCTAAAACGCTCTAACAAACCCCCAAACCCGCAAAAAAGCTGAGAATAATTGGCTTTACCCGGCCTAGTTTTCGCCATCGTTCGTGATTATGGTAGCGCCACATTTAGCCCTTTTTGATCGAGTGTGAGCGTCCATGAGACAATTCCTGTTTGGCTTGGTTTTGACCGCCAGTGCGGCGCTAAGCATCACCACCGTTGCCGTTGCCCAAGACAGCGCTGGTGGCGCTGGACCCGGTGCTATGGGCATCGCAGCGGTCGTGAATGAAGACATCATCACAGTATTTGATGTTCAGTCGCGCCTGGGGATGTTTATGGCCACCTCGGGCATTGAAAATTCTCCCGACATTCAGCGTCGCCTGTTGCCCCAGGTGATTCAAAGCTTGATCGAGGAACGCCTCAAGCTTCAAGAGGCCAAGCGCTTGAAAATTACCACCACCGAACCGGAAGTTCGCCAAGCTGTCGATTTGATTGAAAACCAAAACAACATGCCAGCGGGCTCATTCCGCAAGCTTATGCAAGAACGCGGCGTTGATATGGGCACGATGTTTGCCCAAATCGAAGCTGACGTAGCTTGGGTAAAAGTGGTGCGCCAAGAATTGCGCCGCAATGTGCTGGTGGCCCCGGAAGAAGTAAAAAATGTTCTGGACCGCCTGAAAGCCAACCAAGGCAAACCCGAGCATATGCTTTCAGAAATATTTTTGCCCGTGAATGCAACTGCGGCCGAAGGCGATGTGCGCCAAATTGCCGACCGCTTGGCCCAACAGGCGCGCACCGGAACGCCTTTTCCAGCACTTGCGCAACAATTCTCGCAAAGCCCAACCGCAGCTGTGGGTGGTGATCTGGGCTGGGTGCTGCAAGGTGAACTTGAAGACGAGTTAGACCGCGCAGTCGCCCGCATGGAGCCCAACGAGATTTCCGACCCCATCCGCAGCACCACGGGCTATCACATTTTGTCATTACGCGGGCGGCGGGAGGCGGGTGCGCCTGACCCGATGATGTCGGTTGTAACGATGAGCCAGATTTATCTCCCCACGACCGGCGGCCGGGCGATGACCGATGTGCAAATCGCGCAAATGAGCAATACCGTTGCCACGCAAATAACCACGTGTGCGCAGATGAACGACTTGGCTACACGCAACGGCGGGCCGGGGTCAGGGCCGCTTGAGGCATTGCGCATCGGAGGATTACCCGAAACTGTTCGCACTGCAGTGGCGGGGCTTGGCGTCAACCGGGTCAGTCCGCCGCTGGATGTCCCCGGGGCCCGGCTCTTCGTGATGCTGTGTACGCGCCAGGACGATAGCGGCCTGCCGGAAGAAGAACAAATCATGGGCAAGCTTGAGAACGATAAGCTTGAAAATCTCGCGCGGCAAAAATTGCGTGACCTGCGCCGCCAAGCGCTGGTCGACGTGCGCATTTAGCCAATCAGATTAGTCGGATCATGTCCCCCGCCCCACTCGCTGTGACGATGGGCGAGCCTGCCGGGATCGGCGGTGAAATTACGCTGAAAGCATGGGCCGCCCGCAAACATGCCGGCCCCGCATTTTTCATCATCGATACTGTCAAGCGCCTATCGCGGCTGGCCGCAAGCTTGAAACTTGATGTGCCGTTCGCACCCATCAAAAACGCCAACGCCGCACACCACGCCTTCACCACAGCATTGCCTGTGCTTGAGATCCCAGACATCCAGGACGTCAGTTTTTCACTGGGTCGGCCCGACCCCGCGACGGCCAAGGCGGTGATTGCGTCCATCGACATGGCTGTAAAATTAGTGCGCGAGAACCAAGCTGCAGGTATTGTTACAAACCCCATTCAAAAGGCGACCTTGCAACACAGCGGTTTCGCCTTCCCCGGCCATACCGAATATCTGGGGCATCTCGCGGGCGGATTAACATCAGTTATGATGCTGGCGGTCGAGCGCCCGACCCCGCCACTGCGCGTTGTGCCCGTCACAGTGCATGAGCCCTTGCGAAAAGTCGCATCACTGCTGACAACCGAAGCCATTGTACATTGCGGACGGGTCACGGCCAAAGCGTTGCTGGATGATTTTGGAATCCTCCAACCGCGCCTCGCGGTGGCAGGGCTGAACCCGCACGCCGGAGAAAATGGCAAAATCGGCGACGAAGAAACTCGCATTATTGCCCCAGCCCTTGCTGTGTTGCGTGCTGAGGGAATTGCCGTGCGAGGCCCCCTGCCAGCAGATACGCTGTTTCATGAGCAAGCGCGCGCGACGTATGACGCGGTTCTGTGCATGTATCATGACCAAGCCCTTGTGCCCTTAAAGACGCTGGACTTTGCAGGCGGTGTGAATGTGACACTGGGCCTGCCGTTCGTGCGCACCTCACCCGATCACGGTACAGCACTTGATATTGCGGCGCAGGGCGTAGCCGATCCGACCAGCTTCCTTGCGGCACTCGATCTGGCCCGGCGTATCGCAACGCGGCGCAAATGACGGTTGATTTACCGCCCCTGCGCGATGCCCTGGCCAAGCATGGCCTGCGCGCGGACAAAAAACTAGGTCAACACTTTCTCCTCGATCTGAATCTCACCGCCAAAATAGTCAGAGCGGCGGGCGACGTGACAATTGGCACAACGATTGAGATAGGGCCAGGCCCGGGCGGATTGACGCGGTCGCTGTTAGCCGCTGGCGCACACGTGATTGCCATTGAGCGCGACGAACGCTGCCTGCTGATTCTCGAAGACGTGGGAAAAGCCTACCCCGGACACCTGCGTGTTATGTTAGGTGACGCCCTCAAAGCCGAGGCACACACCTTGGGAACGCCCCCCCGACGTATTGTCGCAAACCTGCCCTATAACATCGGTACTGAGTTGCTGATGGGCTGGCTGGACCATGCTGCCAGTTTTGAATCTTTAACCCTGATGTTTCAAGCCGAGGTCGGCGATCGGTTGGTTGCCACACCCCATTCCAAAACATATGGCAGGCTGAGTATTATTGTGCAGTGGTTGTGCGATATCACCCCGTTGTTACGCATCGGCCCACAAGCCTTTACACCGCCACCCCAAGTGGACTCGGTTGTGGTGCAGATGAAACCACTTTCCACACCTCGGTACCCCGCCAACAAAGCTGATCTTGAGAAAGTTACCGCAGCCGCATTCGGGCAGCGGCGCAAGATGTTGCGACAAAGCCTTAAGAATCTGGCCAAAGATAACGGGTTCCATGATGGCGCGGCTTTGTGTGCAAAGGCGGGGGTTAACCCCGAAGACCGTGCCGAAAACCTAACGGTCGAGCAATTCTGCGCACTCGCGCGCAGCATCGTACAAAGTTAAGCGCTGCGCATACTTCTGACAAAATCGCCCACACCGATTTGACGCGAGCGCTTGAGTCGTTCAGCCGCCAAGATTGTCTGAACCGTGGCGATGCTCTTCTCCATATCTTGATTAACAACAATATAATCATACTCAGGCCAGTGGCTCATTTCATCTGAAGCCCGCGCCATGCGCTTACGCACGACTTCGTCGCTATCTTGAGCCCGCCCGCGCAACCGCCGCTCAAGCTCTGCCAAGGATGGCGGCAGAATAAAAACACTGACCAGGTCAATGCGCGCACTTTCACGCAATTGCTGGGTGCCTTGCCAATCAATATCAAACAGCACATCCCGGCCTATCGAGAGTTGGGTTTCGACCTTGACGCGCGGCGTGCCGTAAAAATTGTCGAACACCCGAGCACTTTCCAAGAACTGGTCCGCCGCCTTCATCTCCTCGAACTGCGACATCGCAATAAAAAAATAGTCCACTCCGTCAACTTCGCCGGGGCGCGGCGGGCGGGTTGTGGCTGAGACTGAAAGAACTAAATTGGTATCGGCTTTCAACAAGGCGCGCGCGATTGAGGTCTTGCCCGCACCTGACGGCGAAGACAACACCAGCATCAACCCACGGCGCTTTAAGTTTTGTTCTGACACGCCCAATAACCTGTTTATTCGATATTCTGTATTTGCTCGCGCAATTGATCAATCGTTGCTTTGAGATCTAACCCAACCCGCGTGAGATCAACATCCTGGGACTTTGAGCATAGGGTATTGGCTTCACGGTTCAATTCTTGGCTGAGAAAGTCAAGCCGCCGCCCACATGGACCACCGGCACCCAGCATATCTGCGGCCTGTTCGAGGTGAGCCTTGAGACGGTCAATTTCTTCGCGGATATCGGCCTTGACCGCCAACATGGCAACTTCTTGAGCAAGGCGTTCTGGCGTGGGCGCTGGTAGACCGGAGGTCAGGTCGGCGATTTGTCGCTCGAAGCGCACTTTAATGGCAGCCGGCTGGGTTGCTGAGTTTTGCGACGCCGCAGCAACCAAGTCACGCAGGCGCGACAGATGTTGGTTCATAATGACCAGCAAGCGCCCGCCCTCTTCATCACGCGCTTTGATCAGCGCTTTTAAGGCGCCGCGTAAAGAATCAAGCAATATACGATCACGCTCAACCGCTGCAGATGAGTCGATTTGGGGTTCAATTGGCTCAATCACACCTTTGACTGACATGAGGCCATCAAGGCTGGCGGGGCCAATGCCAGCTGGAAGTGCTTGCGCTTTTTTGGCGGCTAGAGCGATCAACCGGTCTAAGATTTCTTCGTTTATTTTGACGCCCTGCGATTGTGGCTCGCCGACAATTGTCAGAGCTAGTGATATTGAGCCGCGGGAAAGGCTTTCGGCGACCAGCTTGCGAATGGGTGCATCGAGCGAGTCAAAGCCGTGAGGAACGCGAACCCGAACATCGAGGCTTTTGCTATTGACGCTGCGCGCTTCCCAGGCCCAGGTGAGTGCCAGGGGCGCAGCCATTTGGCCATCGACGCGGGCAAAGCCCGTCATACTCGCCACCGCCCTCGCACCCATATCCACGCCCCAAAAAGCCCGAACGATCTAGCGCATGATCGTTATAGCGCTGGACCTGGTAATTCAAGGCGCGGTGATCGGATTAGGCGCTCACGCCACGATAATTTTCAACAAAACTAACAAAAGCCGTTGGCGGCAGCGGTTTTGAGACTAAAAAGCCCTGAATTTCATCGCAGCCACGGGCCTTCAAGAACTGCGCTTGTACTTCTGTTTCCACGCCTTCGGCCACCACGCGCATGCCCATACTTTGGCTGAGATTGATAATGGCCTCGACAATTTTCTCGTCGTCTTTTTTTGTGCCAATGCCAGCGACAAATGATCCATCAACCTTCAAACGCCGCACTGGGAATGCTTGCAAGTTTGAAAGCGAGGAAAAGCCTGTTCCGAAATCATCCATCGAAATACTGATGCCTGCATCAGACAGACGCCCGAAGTTTTCACGTACTTTTCCGGTGCGCTCCATGGCAACACTTTCGGTGATTTCAATATCAATGGCTTCAATTGCTAAACCCTTCGATGCCAAACTTTCCATGATGTGTTCGTGCAAGTTACTTTTGCGGAACTGGATTCCAGAGACGTTGAAACCAAGCTGCAACTTGGGCAGCCCGTATTGTTTCCATTCTTGGCTTTGACGACAAATTTCACTGATGATCCAGTCCCCGATGGATAGAATGAGGTCTGACGATTCAGCGATGGGAATAAATTCAGCTGGCGGAATAAGGCCACGGGTTGGGTGTGACCATCTCAATAACGCCTCGGCACCAATCACTTCGCCCGATGTCAGGTCGACCTGCGGTTGATAGGCCAACCACAGCTCGCCGCGCTCTAAGGCGTGGCGTAAGTCCTCTTCAAGGCTGAGCCGCTTGCGGATATCAGCGTCGCGGTCAAAATAGCACAGCGCATGCCTGCCTTGCGCTTTGGCTTGGAACATCGCCAGCTCTGCGTCCGCCAGCAGGCTGGCAGAATCGGCATCGTCATTCGGATACATCGCGACCCCGACTGACGCGCCAACCTTGAGCGTGCGGCCATCAATTTTCATGGGCTCCCATAATGCGTCAAACAGCCTCCGAATGGTGGCATTCGCCGCACCCATATCTTTGACGCTTTCAAGCAGAACGCCGAATTCGTCGCCACCAATGCGCGCCAGCGTATCTGTTGTGCGCAATAAGCCCTCGAGACGATCCCTGACTTGCAGCAATAACGCGTCGCCGACGCTGTGACCAAAGTTCGAATTCACAAACTTAAAATTATCCAAGTCGAACCACATCACGGCAGCCATATCACCTGCACGTTTGGCACGCGCCACCGCTGAGGTGAGCCGCTCCATAAACAAACCGCGATTAGGCAACCCGGTGAGTGTGTCGTATTGGGCTAAGCGAATGAGTTCGTCTTGGGTTTTGAGCCGCTCAGAAATATCCTCTTGCACCGTCACAAATTGAGTAATCCGCCCGGTCGAGTCACGAACGGGGCTGACCGTTTGCTCAACAGTATAAAGCTGCCCATCTTTATGCCGGTTGATCACACGACCCCGCCAAACTTCGCCACGGCGCGCACAAGCCATCATGTCATCAAAGAAAGAGTCTGGATGGCGATCTGAGCGCAGAACGGCTGACTGCAATCCCAACAAACCGCTGGCGCTGTAGCCAGTCATATCTTCCATTGCGGAGTTGGCCCACGTTACGATTCCTTGGGTATCGGTCGTAAATATTCCATTGGCGACCGATTCCATCGCTTGGGTGCGCATCGCCAGTGCTGTTTCTGCTTCACGCACCTGTGTCATGTCGTGAAGCATCACGAGGGTAGCATCATCGCCTTCCCATGAAATGGGCGCAGTGCGCATTTCAACAAACGCGAGCTTATTGCCTGTTACAAGTTCAATTGAAGTTGCGTTGCCTTCTGCGCCAAAGGGCAAGCCGAATTCTTGGCGCATGAGCGCATCAGTTGATGCCCCCAGTAGCATCGCGGCCGCAGGATTGACGAAGGCGATTCGCCCATGATGATCAATTACCAGCAAGCCATCGGCGGCATGCTCAACGGCGCGATAATAAAGTGGAAAGCCTTTGATCAGTTCAGCATCAAGATGAGTGCGACTGAGCTGGTTTGAAAGAATCACGAGCGAGACAGCATCTGCCGCAGATGACGAAGTGCCATGAGCCGGAATGACTGTCAGGTCGCATAAGGTTGCCTGGCCATCAGCGTTCAGGCCCATAAACTCACCTTGCCAAGTCCGATCAGAGCGCATGGCCTCGGCCAAATCATCCCACTCGTGTTGACCAAGTGACCCGGGACTGAGCAACCGGAGCTGTTCGTTCGGGGTCCCCGAGTCGTTTCCGGCGATCGCGAGGCATGCCTCATTCGCCCAGATTGCGCGACCATCCCGATCAACGACGGCAACCGCAGTTGATGATTTTTCAAACATCGCGGAGACTAATCTTTTCCTCGTATACTGTTGAAATATATCATGAAAATTGAGATCAACGACTGCGGCTGTGTTCGGCATCGGTTTGAATTCCTCTGCGGTGGGCCTTGGCGCAAGTCAATTAAAGTACGGATGGACATCCCTAATAGTTTTTAATCACTATTATTTTGATTCGAAACTATAAGGGCGTTATCATCTGCGTCAACCTGATTCCGAGGGGTGGCACGATGGGTAATATCCTTGTCATAGATGACGACGACGGCGTGCGGACAACGTTTGCCCTCGCACTCGAAGCCTGCGGTCATGCTGTGACAACAGCAGACGGCGGTCAGCAAGGCCTGGATGCAGCGCGACTTAAAAAACCAGACCTGATTTTCCTCGATCTCAAGATGTCTGGCATGACGGGCGTTCAAACCCTCAGGCACTTGCAAAGCGTTTGCCCTGATGTGCCGGTCTATGTCGTTACAGGTTTTTACGAAGAGTTTTTAGCGCCCCTGCGTGAACTTCAAAAAGAAGGTGTGAACTTTGACCTTGCGCGCAAACCATTGGGCTTTGCTGAGATTCGCGCCATCGCCGATGGCATCTTGGCGGCGCACAACGGCCCAATCTCGTTCTCAACAGCTGGGGTTGCATCATGAATATCGTGACCAAACCGCAACAGAGAATCGCATTGAGGCTCTTTGTTGCAGGCGCAACAGCCAGCTCACAAAAGGCAACAACCGCGCTGCATGCTGTCTGCGAGGAACTGCGCGCTGAGCGCCCCGACAGCATCGTTGAGCTTGAGATTATTGATGTCCTGGCGGACTCGGATGCTGCATTCTTAGATCAGGTGTTTGCCACCCCCACTGTCATTCGCGTTTCACCGAATCCGACCCGAAGGCTGTTTGGCGATTTGTCATCGCCTGAGATGATAATGATTGGGCTTCAGCTCTCGCTTGAACCGGTCACGTCTTAGGCTTTTTAAAACTCTCCGCTAGCTGAGCAGATTTGACATTCGCAAGGTCCTGCTTTGATCTGTCATGCGAAT
>JANLSL010000273.1:0-60488 GCA_031362385.1 Alphaproteobacteria bacterium
ACCATAGCGCACCTATTCCGCATGGCTGCATCTGTCCGCCCGGTTCGGAGAAAACATGCCAAGGCGCGACATGCCCCCGTCGAGCGAGAAATGCGACAGGAGGCCCAAGACAATGACACACAACCCCAAGCCCGATGTGACGCAGGAACGGCCAGTGTTGAAGCGATGCGCTAAATGTGGTTCGCTGTCTTACCCCATCGCAGCAACCCAAGACGGTAGCGAAGAAATACTCGCTATAGCGACATGTGCCAAGATGGGTGAAATGCCGAGCAATTATGTGTCTTACAGGGAAGTCGCGCGTGTGCTTGGCCGCGCCATCCTCGAAGCAGTGGGAGATTGGAAATGAACGACTGGCAGGACATAAGCACCGCGCCAAAGAAGACATATATTCTACTTATTCGGTGGGCGCCAGATACGCAGTGGCACGGTCGAATGGAGGTTGACAGATACCGCGCCGACACTGGAACGTTTGGAACGCGCAATGGAAACTTTGGAACGTTCAATAATTGGTATCCGCCGACCCACTGGATGCCCTTGCCCCTGCCACCAAAGATCGGAGAGACGGAATGACCGACAAGCTGCAAATCGCGCGCATGACCGCAATAGACGATGAGATGGGTATCTATGATCCGGTCTTATCGAAAGAAGATGAGGCGCTTTTAAAGCCCATCGAAGATGCAATCGCGTTCGAGTTGTCGAAAGACGGTATAGCTGTCTGTTCGGCCACATTGCTTCGTATGGCATATCCCGCCCTCCTCGCCATCCAAGCAACCGAAGCGCGCATGGCACAGGCTGTTGAGGCTGAGCGAAGCCTTCTAGCTGAAGCGTCCCAGTTTTTGAGTGATGTTTACAATCTACTCTGCCCGATAAAATCAGAGTGGGAGCAGGCGGGCATGTGGACAGAGTTTGACGAGACGGTTTTCAATAAACGCGCAGACTTAAACCTTCGTATTCATGAGGCAATCAGGAGCCAGAGCAATGGATAAAGCAGAGATGTTGAGGCCCACCGCACGCGAGATTGCGACCAAACTCCGAGAGACGATGGGCTGCAATTGCGACTTGGATAATTGGGAACCCGAACGCTCAACAGGTCATAGTTGGGTGTGCCGTATTCACAAGGCGGCAACTCATGCCGTAAACACTCGCGCGATGGCGAAGGGAGATGAGTAGATGATCGCCAGAGAACCCATCGCAATCGGCTGGCAATCCGCATTGCTGGCAGGTGCATATTTCAGGCTGCAAGAGGCTATGGATAAGCTGCAACCTGTCACTGACAGCGATCTTTATATGCACCTGAAACAGGCGATGGAGCCCACCGAAAGCGCGGACGTAGCCTTGGAGAAAAACCGATGACCAACCCTAATTGCCGCCGCGTTCGCTCTTGGCAGAGACGTGCCGAAACCATCACGCGCAAACTAGACGATTTGGCGCACGATATTCAAGCGCACGTAAAACCGAGCACGGGAGTTGAGTTGTCAATTGTCAATCATTCTGCGCGGCTCGTTGATGAATGCGACATGCTCGTAGTCAACCTTGATTCATTCGCTGCGGAAGTTTCACGATGACCAACCCCGAAGCCCTCGCGCCGGGACTGACCACAGAAAGCGCGCGGCTGGTGGAGTGTGCACCGCGAGATACCATAGGGCTAAACATATACGAAGGTGAAGGCGTAGGAGAGTGGTGTCGAGAAGCCTCCGCCCTCATCACCAAGCAGGCCGATGAGATTGCGCGGCTGCAAGAAGATGTGACGCGGCAAATGGCAATCGCGAACAGTGAGTGTAACCGCGCGGAGAAGTTGCGGGTGGCTTTGGAGTGGATTGCTGGACACTGGTTCAAGGACGGCACGGAATTGCATGATGTAGCCCGCGCGGCGCTTGGGGAGGGCTAGGGCCTCACAGGAACAGGCTTAGCATATCCAACATTGAACGATCAGCCCGCTTTTTCGCGGGCTTTTTGTTGTTTGCAAGTAATGGAGTCGAAGCTCTAACAATAGAGAGAGTATAGATATGGGTCACGTGTAAAAAACGTGGTCCACCACCGCTTATCTATGACCTCATCATAGGAAGGACCCGCGAATTATTTAACGCATATTCACACAATCATCATTTTATTCTTGACACGCTCGCCAGCTTCTATATTTGGCGCTTGTCACATTGACGGGCTCGCCACCCTAATCGGCCATTGAAAGGAATTCGATCATGACAACACAATTCGCAATGACAGACGCTAAGGCAAAGCCGCAAAAGGTTCATATCACTTGGTCAATGCATCTAGAGCATGACGATACATGCGGGCCGCCGGATCAAGAACAAGACGGCTATTGGCCTTCACTCGATCCCAATGATGCGGGCTATATAGGTAAAGCGTCCAAGGTTGAACTTGCTCTCCAATATGCCGCTGCACAAGAGCGCATGACAGCATGGGAAGCGTGCGGCTGGCATTATGTGGGCGTTATCGCCCGCGCCGATATCCTTATTCCCATAGGTGGCGGATCTTTCCGCATAATGCAGCTTCAAAGCGCTGGCGTTTGGGGCGTTGAGTCCGATGCGGGCGACTATCTCAATGAACTGTACCAAGAGCAACGCGCCGACTTGCTTGGCGAATTGGAGCGCATGAGTAGCGCTCTTGCATCGGGTGACGTTGTGGAAGGTGAAGCCAATGCCTAAGCTCCCCTCTCCCCTCGCCATGCTGGCCGCCTTTACCTTGCCCCTCAATGTGGCTGCAATCGCCACCCTGCACGCCAGGGCGCAAGCTACCCCTATTGAGGCGCCAAGCATTGCCAGCACTGCCCTAGAGCGTTGCCCTATGCCAGCAATCGGTTTGCATCGCGCGCGCAAGCAAAACCATTTGAACGAAAGGAATTGACCCGATGAACGCTCTTCACACATATCGCACCATGCGCACTCAACAGATAGGCCGCTTGCGCATGTATCGCACGGCAACGCCCATAGGCGGCGGCATGTATCGCGTTGCTACTGCCGTGCATGAATCCACTGTTTCAGGCGATGCACTGGCAGGGTGGATTGCATCTGCCAGGCGCGACTTGCCGCTGTTTCGTTCATGGATTCGATGACGGCCGAAACGCTCCACACGGAGCGTCTGCAGGGAATGCCGAACCCTGCACTGATGAGGCTAGGCAATGGAAGGGAATTTGAGATGCAAGATTATGAGAAAGCCGCGCAACAATTCGCGATTGAGATAACGGCCGCCAAGCTGGACGTTCAATGCGTTTTTGTGCCGTTCAGCCAGTCGCGCAACAAAGCGGAAAAGTCGCCAAGCCTGAATTGGCTTTGCACAGTCACGCGCGACGGGCGCCCTATCGCCGGGCTCGATTCAGTCGAATACATGCAAGGGATAGGCCATGCGCCAAGCCATAAGTTTGCGCCTAAATTCAGCGATGGCCGACTTGATAAAGCGACGCAACGTGAGGCCGAATCGATCGAATCCGAAACCGGCAAAATTGCAAAACATAGGGGCGTCATGGGCGGCTTAGCCTATGCCTCAATCAAGGCAATCGATGCACCTAAGGCGGATGATGTCCTGCAATCGCTTTTCCGCGATGCCGATGCAATCGACTATCCGGAATTTGAGCAATGGGCGGATGATTGCGGTTTTGATTCTGACTCACGCACAGGCGAAGCAATCTATCGGCAATGTCTGAAAATCGCTTTGGCTTTGCGCGCGTCCGTTGGCGAAAAAGCCTTTGTCAGCCTTCGCGCTCTTGCGGGGGAAATGTAATGTTCAAACTATCCTTTGAGACTGGCAACGCGGCTTTTGACGAAACGCCTGCAACCGAAATTGCCCGAATCCTTCGCGACATTGCGCGCAAGGTTGAACAAGGGGAATCATTCGGCGGCCGCATTCGCGACGTGAACGGCAACACTATCGGACTATGGGAGGCTGGAAACTAACAGCGAAACGCGCGGCATAGCGTCGCGCGTCGGCAAGGATTGGCCGCCCTGCCCTGACGAGCTGGCCACTGGAAGGAAATGAAATGGAACATTGCAACATTGCGGGCGCGGCTCGCTTCGATCTATTCGACTGCGAGAAATTCGGGCGCGAATTCGTTTGTGCAAAGCCTAAGCCACGCCAGGCGACAGCGAAAGAACAGCGCGCATATATGCGCTGGCTGGCTGACAAAGCCGGATTGCACGCATTTGAGGAAATGAAGCTAAGTAGCAATGGCGCCACCTTTGGCGATTGCGATAGCGCCTCAACCTATGATCCCGCGACGCGTGCCTATACCGTGCCAGTCTATCAGAAAGGCGCCTATTCAATCCCCCTGCCCGGCCGCAATTCGCACCATGACAAGGTCACACTGGAAACGCTGGACGAATCGGGCGCCGTGGTTGCGTCGCAAACATTGCCGCGCGAGCCGAAAAAGCTAGGCGTCATTTGGGACAAGGCGGCCGTGCATAAGGCTGTTGGACCTATCGCCAAGCCAGCCAGGGCGCGCAAGGTTGCACCCCCCATCGTGCCAAATGATCAGGCGCCGGATCCAGTCGCGCCGGTCAAGGTCAAGATACGTCTGGTCGCCGTTGCATCGGATGCACCCCCTATCGTGGGAATGACGGAACGACCGGCGCGCGATTACTGGAATCTGCAGGCGCAATGGACCGTGCGCGGCCGTCACTCATTCATCAATGAATATGACGCGGGCAATTATGAGCAATTCATAGCAGCGCCCGGCGATGCTTTCGAGTCTTGCGAAGGCGATCGATCGCGCTGGTATGCGCAACGGCGCGGGCGCATTGCCGCCTATGGTGAAGGATACGCCAGCCAAGCCGAAGCGATTGCGGAAGTGGAGCGCATCATGGCAGCGGATAACAGCCCCATCGTGGCAAATCCGCCCCATGACACCCCATCGCCGCTTAATGACGCCCCAAGCGCCGTGCACGGCGTCGCAGAGGCGGTTGAGGCGGCTATCGTGTCGCAATGCGGCGATATCGCAAGGGAAGCTATTGACAGCGGGCGCATGGAAATTGTGACTGTGGGATTTGATCAGCCAAAGGCGAGCGAGTCCGAACCGGTTGAGATGTCCGATAATAGCGGACAACTGCCAGCGGATCCTATCGCGGAACTGGTCGCGCGCATTGCTGAGATTGAGCGCGAACTGGCAATTCATCGGAATTTGATCATCGAAGCTAATCCGCTTCCGGAAGATGCCCCGGCCGTGGAAACGGCGATCGACACCCCTATCATCGCAAAGCCCAAGCGCTCGCCGGCGCATGTGCGGGCGATCATGGCTTATCTGGCAATGCGTAAACAACGGCGCATATTCCGCGATGCCGCTGATCAGATGATGAAAGCACGCGACAATTTGCAGGGCATGTTAAAATCAACAGAGTCGCAATCGCGGATATTCTATGACCAGAAGCAAGAATATTATGCCAACTGGCAACGCGATGAGCTTGCGCTGCAATCAATGACCGCCAAGCGCCGCCGTGCCGTCATCCGCGCACGCAAATGGAATCAACTCGCTTGGCAAATGACGCGCGCCGTCGATGGCATGGCGATCGAATATGCCGCCGAATTAACGAAGCGCAAGGCGGTCAACACTTATTACGATGAAGGGCATCGCGAGCGTCCGGATCAGATTGCCAGGGTTCAGGATCAGGCATTTGCTGCCAATGATCGGGCCGATACCCTTTCAGGGGAATTGGCGACGGCACAAGCGACGATCGCCACCATGCAGAGCCGCATTGACCCTCTATCGGAGGAATTAATGAGCATGACAGGGCGCGCTCTACGTGCGGAAGTCGCGCTTGCCGCAACGGCGGCGCGGGTTGATGGATGGCCGCCAGCGGTTGCCAAGGTGACGTTTGGGAGGGCGGCATGAGCGTTAAGTCAAAGGTTGAGCAGGCTCGCGCCGCAATCAATCATGCTGGGTTCGCCAAGGCGAAAGACTCTCCGAACGAAGCTAGGGTTGCACTGATTAGGATGATCGCAGCCGGGCGACATTTTGCCGACGCGTATGATATTAATTACATGGACTGCGCCAATCAGGCCCTAAAAATCTATCAAGGCGATACGAATTCCATGAAATACAAAGGTTGGGATCGCCGTCATGACGACAACAAAGCCGAGGGACGTCCGGTTGGCAATCAATGGAGCGATGATGGAGTTTATTACGTCCAAGGCGTGAAGATGCACGGCCCTAAGAGGCGGCCATGATCGCCCGCCCGACAAGCCTTTGCGCGCTCGCTGGCAATTGGCAGGGCGAAATGCCAGACGGCGGCGCGATGACAGAATCGAAGCTAGACGGATGGCGCCTGCTCTATATCGACGGCCAATGCTTCACGCGGAACGGAATGCCGTACAAAGGTGTGAGGCATATCGAACGCGCGCTCGCCTTGCTGCAGATGCAATTCGACCGGCCGCATTTTCTCGACGGTGAGTTTGTTGTCGGGACAGGGATCCACACGCTCGCGCAAACAAAGGCTCACCAGGATAGCGGCTGGAAAGGCGGCGACGCTGGGACGCTTTGGCTGTTTGATACCGTGCCTCTGGACCGATGGCGATCGGATGATTGCGAGATGCCTCTCTACGAACGTAAAAAGGCGCTCGGGGGGGCTATCAGGGGAATGATGGGCGCGCCTGAGGCTTGGGAGTTGGGCTGGACCGAGGGCGTGGAATGCCCGGTCAAGATCGTGCCGGATCAATGGGCGTTTGATCGGGGAGACGTGGAGCGCATGGCGCTGGACGTTTGGGCGCGGGGCGGCGAAGGGGTGCTGGTTAAGGATGCAGAATCGCTTTACCGTCGCAGGCGATCGGAAGCGTGGCAAAAGTATCGCAAAGACATTTCATTGAGGCGGGCGGCCTGACCCCCTACCGTAGCATATAAAGGAATCGACATGACTGAAGAATTCACCCGCCAGCGCATCAGCCAGAGCAAGGGGCCGACGTTGAAATTCAATGGCAAGTTGCTCGCGTCATCGACGGACAACCCGCACGAGAACAAGAGCCGCTGGCTGGATAATGAATTGTATGAGACGCCCGCCGGCGCATGGGTTGCAGTCTTCTACGGCCGCAACGATGACAAGGATCAGGATTTCGTGAAAGCAGCGGTGATCGAACCGGGGCCGGATGAGATGGCGCGGATCATGGCCGCGCTTGACGCTTTGGAATGGACCAAGGTTTCTCGCGTGCTCGCCAAGCAAATGGGCTGGTCGCTGAATTTGGAGATTGAGTGATCCTATCAGGGGAATTCGGGCCAAACCGAAACGACAACCGGCGCTAGTCAGGGCTCAGGGCCTCACTGACAAGCACATAAGGGGGTATCGGGGCAATCCATCGTCACCCCTATCAGGGAAATTCGGCACACCCCCCTACCGTGGGAATTGTCGAACCGGGGCGGAACAGAATGTGTGGCTCAATCGCCCGCCCCGGCCCTCACCTGCCCGTAGCAGGCAAGCCTAGATCATCGAGAGAATCTGGAATTGAGCCTGATACCGGATCTGGTTCGGGGCGGCAGGTTTGAAGAATGTCGGCGATGAAAGCCAACCGAAATAGGTTTTGCTTTGCCTTTGAATTGTCGCGTCTGAATCGAACAGCCAGAGAGCCACACCGCGCTTGCCCAGCGTCTCGACCAGAGGCTGAAAATTGGTCGATCGATCACTGTCCGTCATCCACCCGAAATTCATCGAGAGCGTCCGCATGAGGCGGCCGTCGGCTTCGTCCACAACCCCGAAGCGGCCCCAATCGATCTCGGCCTGGTCGGCAACGCCAAACTCGAAATCTGGCGAATAGAAATCTGCAAACTGAACTTTCTTGCCAAGCACAATTGCGGCTGCGATGAAATCTCCGGTGTGACCGGCGAAATCAATGCGCCACCATTGCTTTGTTTGGAGCGCCGGAAATTCGAGATGCGAGCAATAGAGGCCATCGGTCCGCGTGATCGATGGATTGATGAAGGCAACCGCAGTGCTGTCATAATCCGCCGTGCCATCGACCTCGGCCTGGGTATCTCCAACTCTGACTCGGATCGTTGTTCCAACAAGCGCGTTGGCTGAAATCACCGAACAGAAATCCATAGCCTTCGCAGAGCCGAAATTGCCGCGCACCCAAAGGTTCGTGTTGCCGCTCGATTGCCAGACCATACCAGGATTCTTGAACTCATTGAGATGAATTGCCGGCCGACTTGCGATTTCATTGCCAGTGGTGACGGTCCCGAGCGGAAGCGGAACAACTGCAAAAGGTTTCTGGATTGCCACGTTCTACCCCCAAATTTCCACGACGGTTTGTTCGTTCCCGAAATTGATCGAAATCTCTGAGACAAGTGCTGCCATGTTCACCAGCCTTTCATCATCGATCAGTGTCACATTCGGGTTTGTTGAAGTGTAAGTCATTGCGAGCCCTGTTGACTCGCCTGTGATTGCCACCGAGAAGCGCCGCCGATCGGCTGAGAGCAACGTCTTGCGGGCATCGCAGATTGATTGTGCATCGGTCTGTGCTTCGAAATAGGTTTCAACGGGATCCTCATTGCGCCTTGCATCGTCGCCATATTTTGCGACGACACCGCTGTCCGGACCGTTTTTGACAATCCGGAAGCCCTGCGTGATGAATGCGATTTGGGCGGCGGTGGCTGGCATTAGTTTGGCCGCACAGGAACAGGCACCCTAGGCCGCGCTCCCCAATTATCGGGATACGCCTGCTTTAACTGCTTGCCGTCGCCAAGATCGGCCCCGCTGCAATTCAGCAACTTGTCGATGCACCCAGCGTGCCAGCGTGCCATAACAGTGTCATTCCACGCGCCCCACCAATCTGTGTGAAACGTGGTTCCAGGCTTCATCGGCATCCCCGGCATAGCGTCGGATGACAGATGCCAGCTATTATGGGTGCCGTCCCAGACGCCCGAACGGTCAAGCGTGGCATCGGTGGTATACCAAGCGCCAAGCGTGAAGGCCGGAATAACATAGGGGTGTGATGTCGGGCATTGCGCGTAAGACTGCCCGATGTATTTGGCATAGGCAACGTGGCTACGGTGGTCGGCTGAATCAAGGTTCACTCCGTCCCAACAATCTGGCGCTGCAATGACCGCGCCTAACTTCGCGCCGGTGGGGCAATTCTTCGCCGCAATCACAATGTCCTTGTAGTGGCCGGGGATCGCGCCATTGCCGGTGCAATCGAAATAGCCCGAACCCGTTGGAGCCGATGCGCCGAGCATGTTGAAGCCGAAGATAAATCGAAGCCCGCGAGGTAGATCGACACAACCGCCCGTCGCTTGTTTAAGGCAATCAGCCGAGCCTTTTGGGAACCGCTTATAGTAGACGTTCACATGATCGGGTGGGACTACGAAGCCCTTGCCATCTTTCATGGCGGGCATCCAGTAGGCCGAGCGGTTTAAGGTGTTGCCGCATGACGAAGCACCGGTCTTTCTTAGACTGTCATAGGTTGAGTTTGCGTCCGCTCCGGTGTTTCCGAAAAACTGGTGGAGATGCGATTTGCCCGGTTGGTTTGGGTAGACAATAGGATCGTCATATTTGAGCATCCCAGCGAGGCCCGCATTGTCAACCGCCGCTTGACAGATCAGCCGGAACGCGCCGGGATTGCCGACATTGGGAGCGCCGCCGCTAGGAGGGATTGCACCCGTTCCCCATGCTGGTTGAAGCAAGGCCGCAACGTCCAAGCCGTCAGCAACAGGCGCTAGGCCGGTTGTCGGAATGTTCGGGTCAATCGGCGGTGGTGCTGGAGGAGGTGCCGGTGGCGGTGCGGGAGGTGGAAACACTGTGCCTGCGAGCAACGCGTCAACCTTGGCCTTGTAAACCGGCGCCATGATCGCTTGCCCCGCGTCTGTCGGGTGGACGCCATCAGCCTGCAAAGGCACTGTCACTGTGTCGAAGTCGTAAACCGCGTCAATGGTCGTCCCAACCGCTCCACGAAAACAGGCATTGGCCTCAACCCGCTTTGTGGCGAAACCTTGGGCCAGATTGCCCGACGGCGCGACTTGTGGAAGGATCGTGCCAATCGCGACTTTCGTGCCGAGCGTCCGAATCGGCCCGACATAAGCGATAACCGCCGCGCAATACGCATTCCCGCTTGCGTAGGAACCAAGATCATTCGCGCCGATAAGCACTGTGAAAACCTTGGGGTTTGCGGCGATGACTGTCGGTCTTCGGGTGATGAGATTATTGAGGCCGGAACCGCCAACGGCAAGCGATGTGAAGGCGGGGTTTGATGCAGCATAGAGGCCGGTATGCGAACCCGACCACTTAACCGATATGCTATCGCCTTCAGACACGACACCAGCGAGGGTTGCAGGCGGTGGCGGGCTTGGAGGGGGGGCAGGCGGTGGGCTAGGCGGTGGAGGAGGTGGCGGCACTTCCGCCGCCCTGATCGCCTTGTATTTGGCGTCAACCCGCATGGACGCAGCGGTTATTTTCGAGCCTGTTATATAGGCTTGCTGGCACATCACGTTGGTAGCGCCACACAAGGCCGCAGCGGATAACTCACGCGCATCCTGGGTAAAGTTTCCAGAGGCCAGCGCAGGCGCGGATACGGCGGCGAGGAGTAGGGCTAGGCGTTTCATTGGATTGGCTCCGGTGATGTTGCGACGGCGGATTGCTCATTCACCCATTGAATAAGCGAGCCAAGTTGAATGGCCTGTTCGGTTGCAATCAATCTGTCGGCAAGAGAAAGTCCGTCTTGACCGGAGGCTTCAACAGGTTCGCCGGGGCCTTCGCTGGTGGCGGGCAAACCAGCACTGCCGGATGCGCTTCGATTGCCTTGGGCGAGCAACCGCTGATAGCGAGCGCGAGCATCGGCAAGGCGAGTTTCAAAATCATCAGAGATCCTTTCGCTTATGGCATCTTGTTCGTCGGCAACGCGCACAAGATTGGCGGATTGTGCAGCTTCCGCCTTCTTTTGCGCAACGCGATAATTGACAATAGTTTGCACGTGCGCGGCCCGTTCGGCTTTGACGCGGGCATGAAGCCCATTATTTGCCCGCCAGAGCCATGCCACGGCAACGAGCGAGATGATTAGGGCAGTTTGCCACGGATAGCGCGTAACGAAGCCCAGCGCGGCCCTAGCGGCCTTTTTGGCCCATCCCAAGGCGGACAAAGCCCAAAGCATTATTGCTCGCCCGTGGAGTTGACAGCCTTTGCCACGCCAACATCTTTCGCTGCGATACCAAAACCGCCCGCCGCCAGAATAGCCGCCGCGCCTGCGCCAAACTCAATCGGGTTGAACGGTTCTTTATTCCACCAGATCGCAACGCCCTGATATGCGATAAGTGCAAGTGTAGCGATTGCCCAAAGCACGCGGCCCATCTCGAACTGATCGGAAACACTTGATTTGAATATGTGCGATAGTGCGTTCATGCCCATTCTCCTGCTTGCAAAGCCGACTGAAATTTCAAAGCGTAGTCGGCAATGTCCCCGGCACGGTCTCGGCCATTGATGATTTTGCGAGCCTTAATAAATTCGTCTCGACTTCCCGGTCTGCCGGCGGGGAGGACATCGGCAAAGGAAACCCCCGTGAACCAGCCCTGTGTCATGCCAAACCGCATGATCTTGGCGGCAACATCGGGACGCATAGCCAAGTCTGGATTTGCCAACAATTCCGCGCCGGTCTTCGATTGCGCCTTCGCATAATTCGCGCGGCCCGTAAGCTGGACGTATCCACGCCCGCAAAACAGCGCACCGTCGCCCGCTTGGGTATTGCCTAAAACCGCTGCAACCTTGGGCCGGTTGCCCGCCTTGTCATATTGGCGGAAGAAGTAATTTGACCCACCAAATTCCTTGATTGGCTGCAACGAATGTGCGGTTTCCAGCCATGCCGTGCCGAGCGCATAGGCCGTCCAGGACAAGGCCGCGCCGTCCATTGCGGAAAGGATCGCGTTCGCGCCCGTCACTTCGTCATTATCAAGCGTCGGCCCCATGACCCCCGCGCGGCAACTATCGAAGAATTTGGCAGGTGAGAATGTCATCGCCCGTTCCTTTCCTGCCGCGCCCGTTCGGCGGCAACGAGGTAATCAATACTCGTTTTCATGCTGGATATGTCCACAACTGCCGGATCGACCTTGCGCTCCAATTCGGTGACGCGGCGCGTGTTTTCTTGCGTCTGGCCGTAAACGAACCCTGCGCTGAAAATGAGAGATGCCGCCGAAATGACGCACGCCGCGCCCGCAAACCATTCGCTTCGCGTCACCTTTTTCTCCGTCGCCGTAGGGTGCTGAACGCTCATTATGACGCCCCGATCTTCTTGCCTTGGGCAACTGCCCATTCAACATAACGGCGATGACGCTTGACCCATCGAGCCGCCGCGCCGCGCTTGGCGACCATTAACGCCAGCAATTCGGCCTGAGACTTACCCTTGAGCGAGCCGTAGCTGCCGAGCGATTGCGCTTCGAGTGCCTCGTATGCGTCGAAATCCGCCCCGTAGTAATCAGCCGCCACTCGTGCTTCGACGGCATGGCCCATCGGCTCAATCCATCGCTCCAAGAAGATCGCGGGGATAACACCAACCTTCCACTTGAAGCCGAACTCGTATCGTTCCTGTGCCAACACCGCACCCCAGTATTCGGAAAGCCCGACCTGACGGGCAATCCATATCCGCAAGGGATTGTTGTGCGCGTTCGTTCCGGTGCGCGGAACGTCACGAACGAATGTTGGGGGAAAGAATGAGATTATCATGCCGTCACCGCGCGCTCGATGGCGAAATTGAAAACCGGCTGTTCGGTCGTTGTGCCGCTCAATGTGGCGAACGTGACTTGGAATGATCCCGCCGCGACGTTCGTGATCCAGATCGCGTATTTGTCCGTTCCCGACTTCTGGACAATCCTGATCGTATCGGTCGCAGCGACAAGCGTATTCGTGACAGTGAATGATTGGAACGTGGTTGACCCTGCCGCCGAGACCAGCGTGATCGCCCCGCATGGCTTGCTCAAGGTGACCCCGGTTGTGCGCGACGTGCCTTGGGTGACCGCGCCGCCCGCGCCCGTGCCGTAACCGAATGCACCGAGCGGGCTGGCAAGGGTCAAGTTCCCGGCGTCCGTCAAGGTGAGCATGTCGGTCGTGGCCGATGCGGCGCGCTTTGAAAAGGCGATGCTGTAGCCTGTGCCATCGCCAAAGTAGAGCCGCTTGACCGGGCTTTCATTGGAGATCAGGAAGACGCCGCCAACCGCTGCCGGTAGCGTAGCGGTAGCGGCTTCCATCTGGAAGCCCCCGCTTATGTTGAGCCTTTGCGCCGGTGCGGTTAGCCCGATGCCGACATTGGCGCTTGCGTCCTTGACCAATAAATCGGTTAGCAGAAACCGCCGCTCGAAAATCGGCGCGGTGGACGTCTGCCCCCAGAGAGAGGACGTCGCGGCAATCCGTTCGGCTGCACTGGCGATGGTGACTGTGGTGATTTCAACCATTTCTTACGTCCCTTTTTTCACAATGATTTTGGCCTCTTCGGCATCCGACCAAATCCGCACCGCGTCGATTGCCGCAAAACGTGCATCGCCTTCAGGCGTTGGCTGTCGAATGTCGTTCACTTGTTTCCAGAGTGGCGCGACCGCTTCAATCTGGCGGGCGGCTTCAATCTTGATCGCAGCAACTGCCTCGGCTGCATCGAGATCGGCCCAATAGGTGTCAGCCACGGGCTGCAAGTCGGCGCTGTCATATCCTTCAGGAAAGACAATCGCGCCAGTTGGCACATGAAGGAATAGAGGCCGCTCGCTCATGAGCCTGCCACCGATGCGGTGCCAAGCCAGTTATTTGTGGAGGCGTCATCGTTCCGCAAGAGCAACTGAAATTCGTAAGGTGTGCCTGGCGTGAGGCCGGTTTTCGTCATCGAAACCGAGATTGAGCCGGGGTTATTATATGGTTCTTGAACCGTGTCATCTTTGGAATTGTTGGCGCTTGATGCAATCTCGGTCGTGATGTCCGCATAACTTCCCGAAACAACTCGCCACTGCCACTTGCCGAACGCGCCGTTTGAGCCGTTCGTGGTGCGCTTGAATGTCGCGGGGAAAGAGCAGGCAACCTGCCCGCCCGCGCCCGCTGTTGCTGTCAGCATGGCCGTATTCGCAGCGCCGTAGCTTGCCGATGTCGTCTGACTGATCGTGCTTGTCGAAGTGATTGTGCCGGAACCGGGAGGCGCATCAAGTAATCGTGGTAGAGTAAGCGTGCCGACGCGAACCTTGCCGCTATAAGTGGCCTGCATTTCAATCACCGCGTCCAGAGACATCGCCGTGATATTGAGAATCCCGGTGGCGTTGGGGCTTGCGACCGTTGGCGTGAAAGTTGCCGTGCCGGATTTGAGAACGGCCGCCCATGACGCCGATGTCGTGATGTCCGTTTGTGCGCCGTTGATGAGCTTGAATGCCGCATCCAATGGCAACTGGCCCGCCTTTACGGCACCTAGATAGTCGCAGGCAATCACAACCGTCTTGGTGCCGGTAACGAGCGTTGTGACGTCCGCGTTATCGACTGGCTTGGTGCCTGTGGTATCCACAACAGAAGGCCAGTTCGCGGTCGTCGCCGCAGCAGGAATGGCGGTGTCCTGTATATCGACATAGCCGCTGTCCGTCACCGCGATGCTTATTGAAGTGATTGCAACGCCGATGGACAGAAGCGGATTGCCCTCAAAGCGAAACTGCTTGGCGGTTGCGTCAATGTAGATCGAGCCGAGCGGCATTTGAGTAGGAACGGCGGTCGGAAAGCGTTCTGTCAGAATGCCTCCCGTAGTCTGCAATTCGCTCCAATACGTCACATTGGGCGGCGCATTTCCCGCAGTCGGCGTCGGGTTGATGTAGAGATAGCGTTTCCCATCAAGCGGCTGAAAAACGATATTGCCTTCGCGGTAGGTGGTAGCAGCGTCGTAGTCACCTGTTTCGATTAGTTGCGCGTAGAACGAGATTTCATCGAACGTATGCACACGCCATGAAGGCTGATAGCCGAGTTGGATGAAGCTGAACGGTGGCGACACGGCCTGTTCGCTGTTCGATACCACCCGAGGCAATTGGCGCTGTTGCGCGTCCATGGTAATCGACGGGCTGCCGATCGCAATCTGGCTGACAAAGAGTTTGCCGAGCATTGAAACGCCCGCCTGAGCATTACATGGGGCTGCCAGTTTTGCAGAGAGATCGAGAACATTTGTCTGTTCTTCAAGATAATACCCCATCCGCCCCTGGTTGGTGAGCGCGTTCAAAGCCGTATCGAGCGCAGTCAATGATGTTGAGTCGATCAGCCCGCCAGAGACGCCCGCGAGCGTGGCAATCCGGTTGATGATCTCGCCTGTCTTGCGCAGCCACGTTCCAGAGGGCTTATCGCCGTCCACGTCGCCTGTGATGACCCCAACAGGCGGAGCGCCAAGCCGGACCATCCCTACCGCGAGACTGGTTGCCCAGCGACCAGGTGGGATCGATGCTGCGACAAGGGTGGCGTAACTGGCATAATCACCAAACGACGCGCCAAAACTACTACCCCGTTCATAGAGAACATTGACCGCCTGAATCGTGCCATAAGCTGAAAACTGGAACACCGAATTGGCGACATTGATCAGCACGGGCTCTGCGTTCAAACATCGCCCGAGCAAAAGCGGCTTCACCCTGTTTTTGAGATCGGCCCCACCTTCCGCGCCTGCCGTTCCTGCATATTTGGCAGTCAGAACGTCTTTCTTGAACGGCTCCTGATCGACCTCGAATGTCAGTTTGATCGCGTTCTTTTCGGCTGTGTGGCTTGCGACGCGGCCCTGAAATACTTGCGTCCACGGCCATGCTTGT
This sequence comes from Alphaproteobacteria bacterium, assembly GCA_031362385.1. Classification (GTDB taxonomy): domain Bacteria; phylum Pseudomonadota; class Alphaproteobacteria; order Rhodospirillales; family Rhodospirillaceae. Next base: position 15,713 of record JANLSL010000273.1, read on the forward strand.
CCGAGTGTCCCAGCATAAAGGTTGATCGGCGCGCCCTGCCAGACGAAACGGCGCGCATTTGCGTTCAGGTCGAGAAGTTGGTCGATCTGGACGGTCATATTGCCACCAGCCGGAGTTGCAGTTCCGTCGAAATCGCCTGAGAACAATCTTATCCCTATCGTGGGCATTCCAGAGATCGCAGGGCGCCATTTGACACTGTTGAGGCCGGTGATGTCGCGGTGATTGGCATTGGTGGCACGCAACAGAATGCGCGTCCCCCCAACCGGATCGAGCGGGGACAATTCAGCGAGGATGATCATTTAGAAATTATAGATGGCGTATTGGCGATAGCCACCACCTGCCCCCGACGCTGCCTGCATATACCCGAGAATATTGCCAAGATTACCATTCATCGCCGCAAGATATGCCGCAAGGTCAGTCGTTTGCTGGTTGATCGCAGTAACAACGGGTGTGTTGGCATTGGTTGGCGTCGTGAATGGGCTGTTCGATGCCGAAGCGATACTGACGACGTTCTGTTGGCCCGCAAGCGCCTGTTGGGAGAGCCCCAGCACTTCGTTGAATGTCGCAAAATAGTCGTTTGTCGAGCCAGACAGTTGCCGCTGAATATCGATCAGGAGCCGCGCATTATCGGCAAACTTGTCATAGTCCACCGTCTTGCCAGCGCGAACGTCATTGGCGAGTGGGTCGAACAGGGCCCGAGCATTCGAGAGCCGATCGCGAAGCGACAGGCCGTTGTCGCCGGTTTTGAGATCGTCGATCAGGGATTGCAATGCGCCTGTGAATTGCTCGGTCGCCTGTTTGATCGCCTCCGCGCGTTTCAGGCCATAGAGTTCTTCGAGTTGCGCAAATTCGGCTGCGGATGCACTGGCTTCGGTAAAGATGCTTTTGAGGGTGGTAAATTCCAAAAACAGGTCGTCGAGTGCGGCGCCAATCGGATCCTTGATGCGCTTCAACTGCTTGAAGACATCTTGGAACTTGACCGCTTTGGAAAGCTGCTTTTCGATGTCGGTGCCAGCGCGAAGCAGGTTCTGCGCACCTTGGCGGATTCCTTGAACGGCTCCCTGATTTATTGCAGCGAGCAGAACGGCGCGTGATGCTTCAGCTTCATCGGTGAATTTCTGCCCGTTGACGAAAAACTTTTTCTTCTTTTGCGTGATGGACGCCGAATAATTCCCGACCGTCCCCCCAAGTTGATCGGCGATGCCGGCAAGTGAAGAATTTACACCAGTGCCAAGTTGGGTGAGCCCTGATTTCAGCGATCCAGAACCCGTGTAACTGACCCCTGTATTCGATATTGTGGCCGTGCCTTTGGGAGTTTTCTTGAACAATCCTCCCACTACGCCGCCGAGAATTCCGCCGACAATTGAGCCAAGCGGACCTGCAAAGGCTCCGAGTTTGCTGAAGATAGCCTTGCCTGCTACTTCGCCAAGCGCTCCGCCGATTTGCGAGCCAGCCTTTGAACTTTTGCCGCCAGTGATGGATTGAAAAATGGTCGCCGATGCCTGTCCGGTCTGCGCTCCTGCCAATACGCTGCCGAGCGTCTTGGCGAATGGCCCAGCGCTGCTGAATACTTTATTGAATATGCTATTCAGGCCGTTTTTGAGCGCGTCATTGAATTCTTTTTTACCCGCGCCGACGCTGTTCAGGACGCTATTAACCGAATCTCCTGGGCGCGCGGAACGCGAAAGACTTTCCAGCAAACGCGCGACGCGACCACCAAACAAGTCGGCGATGGAATTGAGTGCCTGCTCCCCTTCCCGGCTCAGGGCCAACCCAAGCGTCTCGGCAAGTTTGCGCATGGATTCTTCGGCGACCTGCATGAAGTCGCTGCCAGTCTCGAACGGCGTTTTGAGCGCGTCCTGCCATTTTGGGCCAAGACGCTCAAATGTATCCTGCATGGCCCGCTCGAATTGATCCTGTTCGGCATCAAAATTGTTGAGCGATGCCGCGACTCTGAATTGCGAAGCCTGTTCGCCGCTGATCACGCCGGCCGCGCTCAACCGCGCAATGGTCGCCAGTTGGTCAGCATAGTCCGCAGCCGCGCTCGTCGCGGGATCGAATGTCTTTAGGACGGCATCGAGATCGCGGGCGAGTTCCTTGGCGGCGTCAGCGGCATCCTTTTCTGCCTCCTGAAACGCCTGCATGTCGGTTGTGGCGCTCTTGAACTGGTAGTGGATGCGCCCACCGCTTTCCTTGACGATCTGGAATCCCTTGAGACCGGCCGCCGCTGCTGCCGCATAGGCACCAGTGAGGTTGTCTTTGCCGACGCCGGGATCGAGCGCGCGATAATCCTGATGCGGGCTTCGTTTTTTGAATCCGTCGAGTGGTGTAAGCCCTTGTTTGAATATCTCGTTCTGATCGGCGGCGGTGCGAAATGTGGTTCTGCCAGCGGCCTTAAAGATGCCCCTCTTATTCAGTTCGCTTTCAAATCTCGCCAGCGCCAACTTGTTTGATTGGAGGGTGCCTTCGGTGAAATCGGTCGAGCCTGTGCGAGCCTTATTTGCTTCATTGGCCGCATCTACTGCGGCCTTTCTCTGCAATTCGTAGCCGGTTAGAGTTCCCTTGAGCGACTTGGTAAGAGTGTCATTGCCCGCCGCCGCTCTGGTCGCAGCGGCTGCCATATCGTCATAGCGATCGTTTATTGCCCGAATGGGATCGACGGCTGCTTTCGCATCGCGCACCGCATCCTGAATGCGCAAATTACCGATCGTCTTGGCAATCAGGTCAATGCTCGATTGATTTTGCGCGAGCGCCGTGCTTGCTTCGCCGACCGCCGCGCCCGTTCGAGCCTCACCGCCGAATGGGCCGCCGCCAGTTGTTCTAAAGGCGGCTTCAAGCCTGGCCTTCAACTGCTCGCGGGTGGCAAGTGCATCTTTCAACCTGGCCTCTGCGCTCGCCAAGTTAAGTTTTATCATGTCTTCGGTGCTTTTCCGCGCTCGATCCTGCTCGGAATTATATTCTTCCAAAGCCTTGCGCGATTCATCGGTGCCGATTTTCAACTTACCGAACGCATCGGCAAGTGTGATGGTCTTGTTTTTGGTTTTGTCGGCGGCGTCGCCACTGGTGAATAGTTTATCTACCAACCCGCCGAGCGCAAAGCCGCCTACTGCAACAGCAACACCCCAAGGGCCAGCAAGGAACCTACCAAATTCGCCAAATTTCCCAGACGCCCCGCTGATGGCAAAACCGAGTTGAGGAAGCTGTTGAGCAAACACTGTGCTTGCGCGCTGTCCGCTGCCGAGACTGATCACAATATCTTGAAGCTGTTGTCCTGCTTGGGTGGTCGCCTGCCGATTCGCACGGAATGAATTAGTGAGAGCACCGTTGACGGTCGTTCCCGATCGCTGCGACTGAACCAGCCGGTCTGTCGCCGACTTGGCTTGGTTCAACTCGGCTTCAAGACGCTCATGCGCAATGGCAGTCTTGTTTGCCGCAACGGCAAGTTCTTCTGATTCGCGGGCTGCGGCAGACGCGCCCTGTGCCATCTGGCGATATTCTTCGGATGGATTGGCAGCGGCGACACGGCGCGCGGCTTCGGCGATCTCGCGTTGAGCAATCGCCAAGGCTTTGGCGTCGTCTGCGGCCCGACGATATGATGCGGAATCGATTTCGAGCGACCCACCTGCGTTGCGGGGAATGGCGAGAGCGCTCTGGGCGAGGGCTTTGACGTCATTGAATGCTGACGTGAAGGTTTGGCGGTAGCGATCTGCGGACTGCTTAAACGCCTGTTCGAGTGCGGGGAACGCATTGCCGCTGGGATCATATTCGGCGCGCAGGATTGCCGGAAAGACGTTCGATCCTGCCACCTAGATTCCTTTCTGCAATTCATTGTTGACCATCTCGCCAACGCGAGCGGCATGTGTTCGCATGATCGCTTCGACATCGACACGTTGTTCGCGCCGTGTTCTCGGGATGCCGATAAACGCGACGATAAATTCCTTCGCGCGCTGGCCTTTGCGCAGCCCGCCGCCCTTTTTGCGCGACTTCGCCGAGCGCGCCTTGCCAGCCTCATTCACACTGGCATTCTTCACAACAAGCAACGGCCTGCCATTGATATTGGGCACGAAGATCAGCGGCCCGATCTTGGATTCAAAGCCCTTGGCGCGGTAGAGTTCCGGCGTCATCTTCATTCGGCCTGCCCGCTTGGGAATTTCATCGGTGGCGAACCAGAGATAACGGCCCTTCACCGGGAGAATTTCGGCGCCCTCGGTATAGGATTTGATCGCCCCTACCGTGCGTTCGTTCTTTGTCTTGATCGCCAGACCGCCAGATGCCGAAAAGGCTTCCTTGCCCCGCCTGAACACCTTGCCTTTTGTGAGATCGGAGAATTGACCGATGGCTTTGCTGTAGCGACCGAGGTCGCTACCAGCGAAGGACGCGCGAACGTCTTTAAGCGCGTCCTTCGATGCGCGATCGGTTGCGACCAGCGCGGCCCGTTCAAGCCGCTGGATTGAAAAGCGGCGGAAGTCATCGACCAACCCTTTGGGGAAGGTGAGGCCGGTTCGGATCACGATTGCCTCTCGTAGAAGCGCGCGAACGTCCGGATCATGTTGAAGGCGGCGATCATCTTGACCGGCTGATCAAGTAATGCGCCACCATCAGGAAACGAAGGCGCACTCATCCCGCCTTCACACATACGGCAAAGGCGCACGAGCGAGAGCATGTCATCGGTTACGAGGTCACGAGGGTTTTCTGTTTCGAACTCGTGGAATGCTTCGGCTCCGTTGATTTTTCCCCTGTAGATGCGCCACCCACCGTTGGCGCTTCCGACGTCTGGGTCGAAGGCTCCTGGTTCGAAGAAACAGGCGATGGCGCAGGCGAGTTTTTTTCCTCATCCTCAGTCAAGCGAAGCAATCGGAAAGCCTCGCCGCACAGTTGCAGGAAGGCCATACCAACCGGCCCAGCCTCCTCAACCTTGTCGGCAATCGCGGTCGCCTCGATCTCGCCAAGCAGTTTTTCAACCGCGTATATCGTGTCGATGGGAACGAAGCCACCGTCGAGTTTGAAGGGCATGTCAAAGCGTTTCCAGCCTGATAGGTAGAGCGCAAGCGCCACCTTGGGAGCGTCGGACTGGAACTCGGTGCGGTCGGCAGCCATCACCCGCAAGGATTTTCGGTTGCGCAACACTGTTTCGACCAACTCGGAAGCCCAATCCCTGTCTTCGTCGCTGATCTCAATATCCTGGTTTCGTGCCACAATGATGCTTTCATAGCGCGTTGCCATCGGCGCTGCATCTTCTGCGGACCAGAGCTCGCCGATCGCTTTCACGATGGCGGCGTGCAGATCCTCATCCGAACTATAGTTGAGCCCTTCCTCGGCAATCAGGCGGCGATAGGTCCGCATGTCGCGTTCGGTTGCAGGGCGCAGGCGAAACACGGGTGCGTCGCCAATGTTTTTCAGAGATTCGGGGGTGAAGTCCAGAATCTCTGATCGTTCTACGGGAACGACCATGAGATTTTCCTTTCAGATAAATGGCTTAGTAGAGGACCGGGAACGTGATGCTGAGAGCCTTATCCATCCCGTCAATCCACGAATCGCCTTGGGTGGTGATGAAATCCTGTCCCTCTTGCGTGGACCGATAGTTGAACCGTTGCTGGTCGATCATCACACCCATATAGTTGCCCGCTGCCAGCCCCCAGAAGAACTGCGACGCCCATTGCGACTGCGCGAGCGCGAGCGCGTTGAAATCGACCACGGTGCGCGCGACCTTGTAGAGTTCATAGGACGCGGCGCGCTTCGATTCGACCACAACCCCAGCATCATAACCTTCGGTCTGGTTCGGGTTGCTCGGATAGCCTGAGCGCAGGCCGAGATCGATCGTGACCGATGAACCGCCAATCTGCACATGAGCGATGTCCTGACGCCCGTTGCGCATCGGGGGAATTGCGGTCGAGATGGTGACGGCTGGTGCTGCTTCGTTCGCTTCACTGACAAGCGTGCCCGAAAACGATCCGGTCAATTTGCAATAACTGTCGCTCCCGTCGCGGCCTGCCGTGACAAGTTGGATGGTCGCAGCGGTCGGGCGCATATCGGCAAAATTGAGCCTGTGTCCGTCTTCCCAGACCGTGATCGACGCGCCTGCGACCGGATCGACAATCGAACTGGTATAGGCGAGTTGCTGCGGAATGGTGTAGTTTCCGGTGGCAGAAAAGCCAGTATGAAGCCGCGCGAGAGTGGCGACTTTCGATGCCTGATAATCGCGGATCATGGCGAAGCCGCCCGGAGCCGCTGCAACGCTGGCGAAGTTCACAACGAGACCCTTGTAAAGCTGCAATGTGCCGGCTGCGGTTGCGCCAAGGGTCGCGGCTGTGGTTGTGCCGGCCGAATAGGCTTCCGATGCAATGCCGGTGGTGAAGCGGTTTTCGGTGAAGCCCCACTGTTGCAGGATGCGGCCGGGTAGGAAGGCGTTGGCAGCCGGAACGGCGTTATTGCCGATGCCGTGGATCAGCCATTCGAAATCAACGCTCCACGTCGCGCCGATCAGGATTTCACCTGGACGGTGGATCGAGCCGGTATAGCGCGGATCTGTCGATGTTATCGCGTTGGGCGAATAGGATACGCTTGAGACGTCAATGCAGTCCGCCGAAGTGATAGTGACAGGCGTGCCGGGAGTGGATTGGTTTGCAAATCCCATCGCTTTTTTGCGGGAGATCGAAGGTGCGTTTACGGGACCAGCCATGAGTGATTACTCCTTGATAGAGGTTTTTGAAGGGGTGGTTTCAACCGGCTTTTCGGGTTTGCCGGGTTGGGTTGCTATGGCGATTGCGATTGCTTCCTCGCCCGCCGTTCCTGCGATGCACTCGGCGGCAAGCACACCAAGGTCGATCGATACAGGTGGAAGCGGTGGGAGTTCAGCGGTCGTTTTCGGTAATGCCATGAGTGGAAAGTCCTTTATGCGACAAGGCCGTTCTGGCCTGCAATGGTGCGGAAATCGTTGATCGGCGTGAGATAGGTCATGCGGTATTGGAGCGTCGTTTCACCTTGGTCCGACAATTCCATGTCCGCCCCGCTGCTCCCCATCGAAACCGGCAAGGCGTCCTGCAACAGTTCGCCTATAGTGCCTGCGGTTGAGGTTCTGGCAGCGATGCGCGCGACAATATCAGCGGCGATCTCGGCCTGTTTCTTGTCGATCGTGAGGGTTGTGCTTGAGCGCGTCACAACGTCAAACATGATGGCAGCGGAGTGAAGCCAGCCCGAATAACCGAAAACATCGTAATCTGTTTGCTGGCACCGGATGTTGACCGTTGGCAATTCCTCATCGTGATATGGTTGGTCGAACGCGCGATCGAGCGTGATTGTAACGCCCGATCCGATGTTGCCGGTGAGCCATGTCAGCAAGGTATTTTTGACCTTGGTGATTGCCGCCTCGCCAGCCATTACGAACGGACCAGTTTGAGAAGGATGATCCAGCCGCGCCCGCTCGGGGTGTTGAGCCAGTCCTTCGGGTTATAGGTTTTTCCCAGCCTTGGCAGCGTGATTGTATCGGTCGCAGCGACAACGGGAACGGCGGTCTTGAACACCTCCATCACAATGTCCTGTGCCGTGATCTGGACGCCCGCAAAAGCGTCTGTCTTGTCGGTGTGATCGACAAAGGCCATGATTGACTGCGGCAGCAGGTTGGCGAGTTTATAGGTCACAGGGTCGCCCAAAACCTCCACCGATGTCTCGTCGAGTTCATCGGTGAAGGTTTCAAGTTCCAGCGCCATTATCAGGCGACCGGCGCTTCTTCAGTGGACGCGCCGCCCTTGGGTGCTTTTTTTCCCGAGCTACCAGCTTCAGCGATGTTACCCGCCTCTACCAGTTGAGCAATCGCCCGCACAGGAACGAGTGGGTCCGTTGCTTTGTCATCAGAGGAATCGGGATCGCCGTGGACGATCCCGTATCCTGACACAAACAGCGAGAAAGCCTGAAGGGCTTTGCATTTGACTGTTTCTGTCATCGTTACGCGCCCGAACGACCCTGCAACAGTGCCTGCGGAGCAACGCACATGTGCAGAGGATATGAGGCAACGTCGATTTCGACGAACTCATTGTAGCCCGAAGGATCGAGAACGACCTTCGAATACATGGTTTGCCCAAGCGTGTTGACGACCGCGAAATCCTCGCCCGGAGCATAGACGCTCTGGAAGACATCGGGGATGCCAACCGGAATGAACCGGCACTTGGTATCCGCAATGATCGCCGTGGTGTTGTCGTCGGTTCCACGGTAGTTATACCACTCAACCCCGCCATAACGGAACATCCCGAAGGCATTGCCTTCACGAAGGTCGGCGGCGGCCGTCCAGTTGAGATAGGTCGCCTTGATTTCAGCATTTTCCGTCAATGTGTCGAAGAATGCGTCGCCGCACAGTGCAACAATCCGTGCGCCAGGAACCCATCGCCCACCAAGCGCGCGCATCATCGGACGAACAACATTCGTCTGGATGAACGAGCGAACACTTGTGCGCGCGGCCCAATTGAAGCCGATTTCAGTTGGCGGTGTCACCCCGAACTCGGTGTAGAAGTTGCGGATCGTGGTCGAACCGTCAGAGTCCAGAACGATGCCGTTAATCGCGCCGAGACGGTGATATTCATGCGTCAGGTTGAGCCGACGAATGAGTTTCGACTGGCGGGTCGCCACGACGGCCTGCATCGCTTCGGTTTCGGTTTCCTTGCCGAAGGCCCGCACACCCTGAATTTCAGCGGCGCGCAGCGTGTCCACCTGACGCAGACGCACGGCCGAGAAATCGCGCATGGTCCGACGATCACGACCGATGGTTGTGCGCGGCGCGGCGCGTTCAGTTGTGGGAACGAGGGCAAGCGTTCCATCGCCGACCATTTCGATCTGGAATCGCTCGGTCGTGGAGGGAACGGGGGTGAAGATGCCGAGGCTTTCGAGAAAGCTGGGCACGGTTTTGATGTCCGCAATCGCGTTCGTCATCGAGATGATGTTGAAGGCGTCGGAACGAAAGACGTCCATTGTAGCCATTGTGTTTTTCCTTTGATTGAATGGGAATCAGCCGCGATCAGCGAACCTTGATGCCGCGCGCCAGAAGGTTGGCAATCGCAGTCGTGGTCTGCGGGCCAGTGATGCCACCTGGATAGACCAGCACCTTGCCATTGACCTCGACGGCCACACCTTCGGCGCTGCCAAGAATGATAGCCGTGCGCTTGTCAGCGGCCGTTGCATCCGTTTTCTGGCAAAGGATTGCGGCTGCGACCTCTTCGCCAGTGACCGCAGCGGGTGCGAGAATGGTGTATTTGCCAGAGGCGGTGATCTTGCCGAGGACGGTGCCAGCTTCAAGATTCTGGCCCGTGATGAGGGTCACTTGCTCGCGAGCGAAATCGCCATTGTTTTCCGAAATCAGGAACTCAAGGGCGCGCGACTTTTCGGTGAGTGTCGTCATTGTGAAAGTCCTTTCTTAAAAACCGTTGCGCTTGTTGACTGAAGCCGTTGCCTTCTTCCATCCGGCGTCAGAATCGTCCGCCTTCTGTTCGCCACCGGCAGGTGTAATTTCAGGGTTTGGATTGGCCTCGATCTGAGCCAGCATCCGGTTTCCCACTTCACTTTCGTCGGCATTGGGAGCAGCAACACTTTGCGCTGCGACCAACTTGACGATGGCTTCGGCGCTCAGGGCATCGAACTCGGAATCGCCGAGAAGCGAGGCTGCAAAGCCTTCCTTGCCTTTAACCGCATCGGCGGCAAAAACCGTCTTCATACGGGCATTGAGATCGACTGAGGAAACCGCGACCAGCGGCGTCGCCAGATTTTCGACTTTGATTATATCGGTCATTTCGTTTTCCTTTGTTGTGGAAAGGTTTGTTGCATCGTCGCCCTGAACCTCAGGGTTCGGAATTTCGGTTTGAGCGTGCGAGGCCAATCGCAGCCCTTCATAGGCTCCGTTCATCGGGCTATCCTTTGGTTTTGGCGCTAGATCGCGAGCGACTTGGCGCGGTTGAATATGGCTTCGAACGAGCCGATTCCGTCGATCAGGCCCATTTTCATGGCTTCGTCGCCTGTGAACCAGTCGCCCTCTTGGGCAAGCACGTCATCGGCGGGAATATTGCGGTTTGCTGCGACCATCTGGGCAAACTGGACACGGGTGTCTTCAACCCATGCCTGCAACTTGGCGAAGGTCGCCTTGTCAGCGCGTTCATATGGTCCACCACGCGCCTTGCGGTCGCCCGCTCTTATCATGGTGATCTCGACGCCATCCTTGTCCATCGCACGAGTGAGATCGGCAAGCATTGTCCAGACGCCAATCGAGCCGACCATGCCGGTTTCTGGCATGTAGATTTCATCGCACGCCGAAGCAATCGCATAGCCTGCCGAGCAAGCCTGTTCATTCGCTGCGCCGATGATCGGCTTTCCACCACTGCGGCGTGATAGAAGGGAAATCTTGCGCGCGAGATCAAAGCATCCCGCAACCTCGCCACCAGGGCTGTCAATATCGAGCAAAATGCAGCGAACCATTGGATCACGGCTTGCTTCCGTCACTTTCCGGTCGATCTGGTTATAGCCAACGGCGCCTGAATAGGGATCGATGCCGCCCACGCGCTGCATGAGCGAGCCCTGCACCGGGATAATCGCCACACCTTCAACCACATCGTAAAAACGGCTGGCGCGAACGGCGGGCTCATCGTCCAGTCCATCCATTGCCTGTTGCTTCAACTCGACCACACCGAGCGAAACTCCGTCGATGCGGTTAAGTTTGGCAACCCCAAAATGATCCATGAGTGCTGCTACAACGATCTCGCACTTTTCAGGGCGGAGCAAGAGTGGCGTGTTGAACAAACGCGACCCGACATAGGGATACAGGCTCATTTGCTCGGGCCTCCATTTTCAGGCGAAACAGGGCCAGTCTGATCACCGTTGCCATCGCCGGGTTCTGTGGGGTCTGGCGGGCGGCCGGGGCCAGCCATTGATTGTGTTTCGGTCACATCTGTCAGCCCAAGTGATTTGAGCAGAGCGATTTCACGCGCCCGCTTCACAAGCGTCTGGCGTGGGTTGATACCCTTGTCAGCCGCGATAATCGCAAGCGTCGTCGTGTTCTGGCGCAACTCAAGGTCATTCGCTTCAGCTTCCTTCTTCGGATCGCCGGAGCCAGGTCCCGGACCCATCCATTCGCCTTGGCACATCTCGGGAGCCCATCGGTAGAAATTGGCAGGACCGCCCGGAACCTTGATCTCGCCGAGCGCCACCGCTTCTTCCATCCATGCCGCATAAAATGGTGTGGCAAATTCCTGCGTGAACAATTCCCTGTCTTCAAGGAACCCGCGCCACATTTCATTCTTCATCAGGCGCCCCGATGAATAGTTTATGTCAGCCCAATTCTGCGAAAGGTGCGGATAGGAAAGGCCCATTGCGCCTGCGATCTTCCTGTCCTGCGCGCCCGCGAAATTCGGATAATTTGCCGCTGGTCGCGCTGGTTGATTCATGTCGAACTTTTCGCCGGGCAGCAAATGCCCGACCTGCAAACCCGGAACGCGAACCTTTTGCTCTTTGCGATAGTCAATAATCGTATTGAACCAACCGCTTGTAGATTCTTCGCTTCCAGGCGCAATCATGTCGCGCACGTCGCTTCCAGGCGCAGCGCTTGTTACAAATGCCGCCATCACCGCATTGAGCAAGGCTGCGTCCAGTTCCGCCTTGTCGTAGCGATCGGACATTTTGATCCGCTCCATTGCCGCCGCGAGGCGACTGACTCCACGGCGTTGGTCAGCGCGATCCGCGCGAAACGCATGAATGAATTGTGGACGTCCCGTGCGCCCATAACGCTCAATCCTTGTCCATGTGAACCTGTCCGCAGTCGGCATAACCGAGGCCGGATGCGCGTTGCGGATATAGTAGGCCACAACCTCGCCGGTTGATTTCAGGATTTCCACGCCGCCAACGCATATATTCCCGTTTGCCAGCACGGTTTCATCTGGAATCTCTTGCGGATTGCTCAACCTGTCGGGGTCTATCAGTTTGATTGCCGTGGCGAATTTTCCACCGCGTTTCAAATTCATCACCAACCCACACGCCTCGCCGTCGATCAACCAGTGCCGATAGCCTGTGCGCAGCATCTCGGGAAAGCGTGCCTTGCGGTCGGCATCGCAGCGCCGCCACGGATCATTCGCCCAGACCCTAAACCTTGCCTCAACATCGGTTGCCCATTTGTCAGCCCATTCCGGCGTCCTGCCCATCGCCTCATAGTCGGGCTGCGCTTCAAGCCACATTCTTGCGCCAATGACACTTTCGCAAAGCCGGTCAATGCCGCCAGAGATCGTCGGATTGTTGCGGATCAGGTCTCGGGCTCGGGCGACGATCTGGTCACGGCTTGAAAGAATTTCCTCTGCCGACGAAGCAATTGTTGGCGTCCATGCTCCGAGTTCGCGCGTATCGCTCCGTCCCGCATCATAGTGGCGGCCCCCAAACCCCATCAGCGCGGCAAGGCGCGGAAGGCCGGTTGCCGACATCAGGTTTGAAGCAACGCCCATTACCAGCCGATCGCGATGGGGCTGCGACGCGAATAACCGGCCGCCAGATTGGTTGCCTGATCAATGTCGCGTTCGAGAATTGAAATCAGATCGGTCAAACCTTGCAAAGTCACCCTTCCTTTTGTGATACGTCGCCCATCGCGCATAACGTCATCGACGCGCTTGCCCGATGCCAGATCCATGCGCGCCGCACGCACCGCAGCCAGATCGGCAGTCAAAGTCTCAACATCGGTCGGTAAAGCGAGAACGGGCGCTGCGGACTCCACCGTGAGAATACCGTGTTGCTCGCCGCTGAACCCGCTCGCCGCTTTGGCGATCTTTACCGAAACCACGAATTGATTGATTGCAAATAATAGCGTCTCGGCAGGCGTCAGGCCGGCAACGAAAGCAGTGTTGGCCGCCGCGCCGGAATAGGCTGGTTGCATAACTGTGACTGCCCGGTTGACCGCTGTTCCGCCCACCGTGATGTTGCAGGTATAGCCAGCCGATAGATCGGCAAGTGTGCCAGCGCCATCGGTGTCATGCCAGACGAGCCATCCAACACTGTCCCCCTGAATGATCGTCTTGGCGTCAAGCATTTCCGACTTTTCCTAAGATTGGAGTTGAACCGGCAGTGCCAGGATTGGCAGATGATTTTGCTAGGCTATCGATGAAGTCAGAAACAGAACCCTTCGTATCAAGCGTCCCGTCCGCACCTCCGACAATCGGGGTCGACCCCGCCCGCCCAAAGGTAAACAAACTTGAAATTCCCGCGCCATACCCGATGACCAAACAGGTTCCCGACGCCGTTGCGATTGCAAGAGCCAGACCCCCGCCGGTTGCCGTAGCGGTTGCCGTGGCGGCGGATGTTCCTGCTGAAGCCGAATTTGCGGCTCCTATCCCAACGATATTGCTTGTTCCCGCAGCAATTCCATTTGCAGCGGCGAGACTGGATCCTGTTACCGCTGCCGTTCCGAGCCCCGTGGCTGACGCCACTGCTTGCGTTGCGCCCGTTCCAAATGCTGTTGCCGTTCCCGCACCTGAAGCTGAACCAATCCCTGCTGCGAGCGCACCACCTGTAGCAGTGGCCGTTACCGCCCCGCTTGCAGCGCCCGTAGCGGCTGCGAGGCTGGCTCCAACACCGGTTGCGGTCGCTGCACCAGAAGCGGTTGCTGTTCCCGCACCTGATGATGCCGTCGAACCAACGCCCGTTGCTGTTCCGGTTCCGCTGGCTGTTCCGACTGCGGCTGCAAGCGAAGCGCCTGTCGCTGTTGCTGTGCCTGTTCCGCTCGACGCCGCGATTGATGCAACGATCGAGGCCGCACCGCCTGTAGCCGTGCATGTGCCGCTCGCGGTTCCAGTCGCGGCTGCCAAAGAGGCGCCGGTTGCCGTTGCCGTTCCTGTGCCAGAGGCCGTGGCAATCGCGTGAGCAAGCGCGATTCCAATTCCAGAGGCCGTTCCCGCGCTCGATGCCGCGGCAATCGCGGGGGCTAGGGATGCCCCTGTCGCGGTTGCAGAACCAACTCCACTTGCCGTTGCTGTCGCGGCTGCCAGCGAAGCGCCAATGCCCGTCGCTGTTCCCGTTCCAGATGCTACGGCATCGGATGCCCCGGTTGCCGTTGTTCCGACCCCAGATGCCGTTCCTGTTCCAGATGCAGTGGCAGTCGCGGCTGCCAAAGAGGCGCCGATCCCTGTCGCTGTCGCCGTTCCCGAGGCCAAAGCCGTTGCAGGAACCGCTGCGTTTCCAATTCCCGAGGCCGTTCCTGTGCCTGTAGCCGATCCGACCGCCGAAGCGATTGATGTTCCAGTGGCTGTTGCCGTTCCAACGCCGTTTGCGGTGGCTGTTGATGCCGCCGTAGAGGAACCAACGCCGGTTGCTGTGCCAATTGCACTTGCCGAAGCCGTGCTTGCACTCAGGACCGCGCCAACACCCGCTGCCGTGCCTGTTCCTGATGCAGTCCCCACGCCTGGCGCGATGGCTACTCCGGTTGCAGTGGCAGTGCCGATTCCCGTTGCCGTGCCGGTTGAGGCTGCCGTCGAAGCCCCGATACCCGTTGCTGTGCCGGTTCCCGCCGCCGAAGCGCTGCTTGCACTGACCGCAGAGCCTGTCGCTGCTGCCGTTGCAACTCCTGCCGCGCTCGCGCTTGACGCCGCGATCGATGACCCAACGCCGGATGCTGTTCCGATTCCCGTTGCAGCGGCAACCGCAGGAGCCAAAGCATTCCCGGTTGCAGATGCTGTCGCTACACCAGAGGTTGCTCCAATGGCGGGTGCGAGCGCACCACCTGTCGCAGCCGCTGTGGCAACCCCTGATGCAGATCCAGTCGCCGATGCAATCGAAGAACCAGCGCCTGTTGCGGTGCCGACGCCAGTTGCGGTGCCGACCGCGGCAGCTACTCCCGTTCCCGCAACATACAGAATTAAATCTTCATCGAACCACCCAAGATGACTTGTCTCATTGGAAAACCAATTTCTCGCAACAAGTTCGGCATCAAAAAAGCCGAGCGGGACGATGTTTTCGTAAACTGGAGCGTCCGGCCAAGGAAGGCGGCTGGGGATATTAGCCAGAAGTCTGTCAGCGCGGAATTTCGTTCCGGTTGTGACGGGCTGCGTGGCTTTGATAAGAGACCGTGGAATATTGCTTTCGAGTGATATTAATTCGGTCAGATATTGCGGGCGAATATCCCTTGGGTCAGCACCTTTGGAAAGAGCAACAGCTTCGGCGGGCGAAAGCATAACGCCCGACCACCATGCGCTATCCCCATGCGCGCCGTCCCAATCGACACCGCCGGTTGTGCGGTTGCCGATACTTAAAGGGCCGGTTCCTTGATTGGCCGTTCCAACGCTCGCCGTCGTTGTGGACATTGTAGCCACACGGCCATTGATATAAAATATTGGGACACTACCAGCTACGCCGTCATAAGTAACAACAGCGTGAACCCATTTACCCGTCGCGATGGCTTCTGCGTCGGTTGTTTGCCATTGCCCGCTTGTGGTGCTGAAACTCCGCGACATCGTGATACTGCCAGCGGAATTATTATTGCGAAAGATGATTTCGCCGGGGCTTCCGGCCTCTTTGTCAAATATGCGAGAATTGCCAAGCCCGCCCGCGCCGTTGCGAAAATACCAGCACGAGAATGAAAAAACTAACGGGCTGAGAAACGATGCTGCCTTTACCAGATCGGTTGTGCCAACCCCAAGCGTTGAGCCAAAGCCGCGTGCCATGTTACGCTACCGTCGCGTTAATGCCCTGATAGACGGCGCTGTGGCTTCCGCCCGTGGCATCAAGGGCCGCGCCTGATTGATTGTCGATCACGATGCCCCACTTCGCCGGGACGCCCCCATAGCCGAACGCGCGGGAGAGGTTGAAAATTGAAACATAAGTCGTTGCGTTGGCAATCGTCGGCAGCGAACCGAGAAAGATCAGCGCGTCTTTGTTGTTTGTGAAGGCGGCATCCGTGCCGGTAGCCCCGCCTGAATATGTTGTCCCGTCATCCGCTGTTGCATAGGCGAAGATATTGACCGTGCCGGTTGCGCTTGTGCCAGCCGCGTTCGTCTTGACCTTCATCTGGATCTTGATGTCCATGAACAAGTTGGACGTGTTGACTATAGCCGTGCTTTCACGCGCCGATGTGTTGCCAAGCGATGCAATCGTCAGCGTAATCGTCTGGTTGGTTGTGCCGAAAAGTTGAGTGAGCAGGCCCATTATGAAGCCCTCGCCAAAGCTACATCAGAATGCCCGATTGTCGGCAGGCCGAGTTCTTCCGCGCGGCTGATCTTCGGTGGCGTAATCGCTTGAAAGTTAGTCCGCGTTTGCGTTCCCGCGCCGAAAACGCTTGCCATATACACAACCGCCTTACTGCCCGCCGTCAGGTCAAGATCAACCGCCTTGAGTAAGATTGCCAGCGTGTCTCGCTTTGCCGCTGTTAAAGCCTCAACTTCCGTCCAGACAATGACATCGTTCATCAGATCGTCACCCGTCAGCGTGATTGCCGTGCCTGTGCGGTTTGCGGTATTGAGGCTGATTGCCGCAGCCGCGTCTGACATGGCTGCATAGCCACGGGTGAGCGGGTCGGTTGTCAGTTCGGTTTTGAGTGCGGACGCTGCCATTAGCTGACGGCTGCATAAAGCGTCACAAGCCCGCCTGTGATCGCAGCCGCAGGATCAGGCATTGCGGTTGTCAGGCCGGTGGACGAAGTGCCATGCAAGATCGGAACGGTGGCAGCGAGTTGCCCGCCTGTTTTCGCGGTGTTTCCCTTCGTTGTAATAATCGTCGTGGCGGTCATCATCAGCCCGATATAATACAAGCCGCTGGTTGGCACGCGATAGGCCGTTGTCATTGCCAGTGTCTTGTAAGTGTTCGCCGCCCATGCGGTTGTGGTCTGGTTTGCGGAAACTGCCAAGCGTCCGAGCGCGCCGGAATAAAGCGCAAAGAAATAGTTGGTCGGCGTGCCTGCCGCCGTTGTCGCGCTTGAGATAGAGATATTTGAAACCAGTTGGCCCGCTTTCAGATAGATCGCCTGCATGAAAAGCGTGCCCGACGCGGTCGGGATTGTCGCGTTGGTTTCCGTGCAGAACTCGCGGGGGATGGTTTCCGCTATAGTACCTGTTGGCCCAAGGTTCCCGAACGGTGGCCCAGCGTAGGTGTAAAGCCCGCCTTGCGAATCGCGATGCTGCCATTCACCCTCGACATAATACAGGTTTTCGCCCGCAAGCAACGTAACCGAGATTACGTCAACCGCCGTTGCCGCGTCGAAATGCTGCACCGTGACTTGGGTCGATGCCGAGGCGTGGTTGTTTTCGAGCGTCAGGATTTTAACCTTGCGCTTGTAGTTTACAACACCGGAAACCAGCGTTGTAGTGGTGGCCGTAGCGATTGCCGCTGCGTTCGTCGGATGCCCGACAAGCACGGGATCGGTTGTGGTTTCCTTGTAATCCGCATAATCCGCGCGCCAAGAAATGCTCGCCGCCGAACCTGTGACTAGCCGGATGACTTCGCCTGTGCCGTTGAGGATCATGCCCTGTTGCCCTCGATCGACAAGGAGGCATGGTCACACATCTGCATGGGTTGGGATCCTTATTTGTCCAAATAGCTTTTTCGTCGCCAGTTCCCGCGCATTTTTCATCTGCGCGCTCACGAACGCGGGTTCCTTGCGCCCCTCTGCAAAAGCATCATTCACCGCATCTTCCATCGCACCGCGAATGATAACTGCCGCCGGCTTCAACGCAGGGTTGCTCATATTGACCGATATGCCGACGCCCTGGACGCAAATCGGATACATCCGTTCAGCCTTGGGCCTCAAAATGTCAGGCAACCCGCTCGGGATATTCCGCTCGGTCAACCAGCGATGGCTATAGGCACGGTATTTCAGATCGATCGTGCCAACCTCAGTTCGGGCCCGGTGCATGATAATCTCGGCCTGTTCCGTGGTGCCGGGAACAGGAAGGTGCGGCGCGATAACGCGCCACCGCTCAACCAGATCGCGAGCATCGCCCCTGATCAGGGCGTCCACGAATTCAGAGTGTTGTGACACTATGCTTCGACTGGAAACGCAACAGTCATTGCGCCAGTCCCTGAAACTTCCACGCTTCCGGAGACAGATTCTTCCTCGACCGAGCCGCTGTAGAAAACGACCTTGGCAACCTTACTCTCAGCATCGAATCCCGCATCGCCATTGGCTTTGCACTTACCATCGGCGACAACCAGGCCATCCACCCCATAGGCTCTGAAACGATCTGCTGACATAAAAAATTCCTTTTTCAGTTAGCCCAAGGGGGCGGGACCAATATTGTGCGAGCCGCAATCGTTGCAGCGCATCACGATGTGCTTGCCGTGTCTTCCTTGGCGGAGTTGAAGATTGTCGGGGGAATTGTTTAATCGATCTCCATCAATGTGATGGATCGTCTCAGATCGCAGAAGCGGACGCCCGAGTTTTCGAGCCATGACCAGCCGGTGTTCCATCACGTAACTATCTTTTCCGCACATAACGGCCATAGGGTCGGTGCGATCCACCAGAACGCGCCAGTATCCGCTGGCCTTCATTCTACCCCCGCGCCACATGCCATGAGCCTCACCCCGCCTGGGTGAAAAGACTTCCCCTTGTGACCGGAGAAAGCGGCTTACAGCGCTTTGCGACCGCCCCAGTTTCAATGAAATGACCTGTTGAGAAAACCCCTGCTTTCTTAGGTGCAGAACTTGTGATTTTTCTAACCCGTTAAGAGATGGTGTTACTGGTATTAGAGTTCCACCGGCCCGGCGTATCGCGGCCTTTATTGAGTAAAATGTGCCGCCAAAGCGCTCCACGAGTTGAGCAAAATATTCTCCGGCTTCGTATCTCGTTCGAATCTCTTTTTCGACCACCGGATCAAATTTACGTGCGTTCAGACGGTAGTTTTCAAGGCCGGTCCTTTTAACGCCGTGCCGCTCCAAAACTCGGTAAATAGTGCTTGTAGATAACCCGGTTTCTTGAGAGATTTGATTGACCGAGAGGCGGCCCATGTATCGATCAATCAGGTCTTCGTCAGAGATTTCCAGTTGCCTCTTTTTGCCCATATGTCCCATTCTTGCCTCACTCGCATGAATAATGTGAGACAACGCATTAAGAGACTTTCTAATCTAAATCAATCAAGACTTATGCTACTCGAAGAAGTCAACTGCGGCGTGATTCCGTTGCCCGTCACAATATTCGGAGTGACCGTGCCATCGGCGATGATGTCCGCCGCGCCGCCACCGGTCTTGCCTGCCGCGAAGTGTGTGACCGTGCCACTACCACCGGTGCCGGCCGGAAAACTGGTCAGCGCAACAAGATTGGTCGCGCCCCCAGAAGGAGCCGTCCAGCCGCCCGTGGTCCGTGCCACGTTCACCCGCGCATAACTGGTATAGGTGGTCTCTGAAGTGGACATCGTGCCAGCATCGCCCGGTGCCCCCGTTGACAGGGCCAGATGGATATTCGTCTGCGGGGTTGTCGCCGCATTGTCTGCATAGTTTGCCCATGCTGTTGCGTTGAAAATCAACGCCAGAATGGCATTTTCGGCAATGTTACTGAATGACATCTCAAGTGTCCCTTTCATCGGATTGAGTCAGGCTTTGCAGCCGCTCAAACATTGGGTTGCGCTTTGGTGGTTCGGGAGGCGTCGGCACATTGGCGCCGTCGTCTTGATCACCCCCCTTCGAAATTGTTACAGGCCGCGCCCACGGAGGCATCTGGCCTTGCGACCATTTCAGATCGGCTCGGTCTGGACGGAGCATGAGGCGCCCCGCTTCTTCGTAGGCGAAAAGGTCCAGACTCTCGTTCGGCCCGTTGCGTTCCCATTTTCCGTCGATCAGGCGTTCGTTGAAATATTCGTCAAAATGGTTGCCCGCGATCCCTTCGGCGAACAGGCATTGCCCTGGCCCGCCATCATCGACGCCAAGCCGCTCAACCGCCAATTCCTTCAACTTGTGAACGCCCAGCGTATATTCGAGGATGATCGGTGACACGATGCGACCGTGTTCATCCTTGCTGATCTTGGTGGGTGCGACCGGCAACTCAGGGGCTTTTGCTGATGATGATCCCTGTATGAGCCGGACCCGAGACCACGGTTGCGCGGGAGACCCCCAATAACGTCCAGATACCAACGCCCGCCGCGCAAACTCGCGGCCTTTCCAGACCACATTGCCATCGCCGACATCGATCGTGACGACCGCTACTGGCATTTCAAGTCCGGATGACCCAATGATCGGGAACGTCCGGTCAATCACTTGCGCGTAGAGAACATCCCAATCCTCAATCCGTTCGCGCGTCCGGATGTCGCGCATTACACCGTCTGCCCAGAGACGTTGCCGTATCGTGAACCTGTCGAGCCACCATGAGCGCGATTCGAGATCGAAGGCGCGGAACGAAACGTCGAACTTGCCAGAGCCCACATCGACCGCCGCGACGATGAAATTTGCGTTCGGCGGAAACTCGCCAACCTGAAGCACGCGCTCGCTGGCGGCTCGTTTTTGGAGCGAGGCAGAGGATGATCCCCGCCCAGCTTTTGCGCCTTCGAACACTTCCCCTAAAACTTTTGCTGTCACTTCGCGAAGTTGATCGGATTTTCCGGTCTGGTCGAACTTCACCTTGGCTGTTTCCAGATCGCGCGCCAATTCAGGCAGTGTGATCGTTTTCAACAGCAATCCATGTATCCATGCGCCGAAGGTTTCGGTCTGATCAATATCTCCAACTACGCCTTCGACCACATCCAATGTCTGCCCTTTGTGGAGCATCTTGACGTCATCGATCATGGCTAAACGCTGTTCGTCGGTTAGTAGCGCGCCGCAGTGCGGACACACCATAGCCGCGCTCGCCTTCGCCATTGCGATCCTTTCATCGCTCGCTGCAAGCGGGTCTTGCTGGTATGTTAGATTGAATTGCGGTATCTCGGGCCAGAATTTTGTCGAATGAACTGATGCCCAGCCGTTGCATTCCGCGCAAGGCATGATGAATATCCCGCGCGATGACTGCTCCCAGGCATTCGCGATTCCAGTCCCCCATCCCCGATCAGGGTGCGAGCAAAGCCCGACCTTGCGCCTATTCCCGAGAACACGACCACGAATGCGGGTCTGTTGCAGGAATGAGGCGCAGAGCCTTGGCGAATAGACATCGAGTTCGTCGCCAAAAATGTAAGCCGCTTGACGCTGCGTTATGGTTTTATTGTTCGCCGGCAGAACCTCAAGGGTCCGGCTCCAAACAACCTTCTTCGATAAATTGTTATCTGACCGGCCGGCACCGATCTTGCCGATGACCTCAGGTGTTTCGAAAAGCCACGGCCATTGCTGGGTTGTGTATGTGCTGACTTCGCTGTCACTGCCCATGTAGTGCAGGAAATCGGTCGGAGGGCCATAGATCATGCGCCGCAATAAGTAATTCTCAAAGGACGTCGTTTTTCCCGATCGACCTGGCCCGACAACAATAACTTCGCGAACCGAAGGGTTGTCCAAAGCGTCTTGGATTGGAACGATGTAGGGTGTCATATCCCTCGACCAAAGCCGCCAACCGCTGCCTTCAGCGTTCTTTATGCGCCGATGCTTTTCGGCGCAGTCAGTGGTCGAAACATTCTCCGGTGGAAGCAGAAGATCGATGTGCCTAGCGACGACATCGACCAGTTTGGTCTGATATTCTCCCCCTGTGAGCGCCCCAATCTCTTTCTCGATTTGGGCGGCACTCAGGATTTGAATTGGTTATCTCCTCTTTTCAACCCATCGCTGACCAGCTTCGTGCATTTTCACGAGCATGTTTCGACACGCATTTTCCACTGATAATCGAACCTCAGGTTCGAACGCTCCTGTTGGATCAACCTCTTGGGCAACATCGAGCGCCGCCGATTGGATGGTCTGCAAAAAGTCGATGAAATCTCGGATTGATGAATCCTTGTCCATCGTTCCGGCGCTCGCCTCTTTTTCCTTTCGGATGCTGGCGGCGATCTTCACGAGTTTGTCGAGCCGGTCGATCGACATTGAGTTTTCACTGCCAGCCTCATCGGGGATTATGAATCCCGTCAAACTTGCTTCGCGCCGAAGCCTGGCCTGCCCTACCTCGATCCGCTCTTTCGCACGGCGGATCATGTGTTCAATAACCTTGATCACTTTGAACTGCCATTTCACACCCTCGGCGCCTCGGCGCTGAATCGGGAACTTCGCGTCCTTCTCGATATGTGTAACCAACAAGCCGCGCCAAGTCAGGCCGACAATCTTCGCCATAACCTCGGCGGAGACAACATCCTTGGGCGATGAAACTTTTTTCGCCGCTTCAAGCCGTCTGATCAATTCTGTGGGGTCGCCGAGCGGTCGTGCCATGCGTTATCGCTCGACCTCAAAAGTGGCGGAAATCCTTGATGTTGTGCTTGTTTTTCGCAGCGCCACAATATCTGGGCGCGCAACATGAATTGGTGTGTAGATACTTTGTGCGGGCCACTTGTCAATATCCCTCATGCGAGAAGCCCCGCAGCGGCCGCATGAAGGTCCGCTTCATCGACCTGTCTCTCTGCCCAATCCTTCGCATTCGGCCATAGGTCGATGGCGTCGATCAGGATGCGGCGGGCCTTGCGTTTGTGTATTCGGTGTATCTTCGCCGCAGTCGAATAGGCCATCGGATCGCCCGCGAGCATGTCCAACACGGCAGCGATAGGTTTCGGAGCGCGGACCCGCCACCAGCCATAGGCCATTTCGAGACGCACCCAGCGGATGCCCTCGATCAGCACCGTCGGCACATTCATCGAGCGATCGATGCGCGGTTCGTAATTCACGATGCCGCAACCGACCTCGCGCTGGATCCGCTCTGTGACCGAGGCAATCTCGTTGGCGTCGGCAAGTTGGTCCGCGTTGATGTGACCTGCCATGTAAAACCTGACCAGCGCACCTTCACGGGTTCGGCTGGCGTGAAAGTGGGTTTGCCATGAACCTTCCCGCTTGTGACTGAACTCAGCCGCCGCGTGGTGACGATCTCGGGCCATGATGATCTCGGCACGGGGCAACGGTTTTGGCCCAAGCATGGTGCGAGGCGTGTAAACCCCGCTCGGGCGCACTGGTTTGTCGAAGTTTTTTGGTGGTATATCACCCATCATCAAAAAACCTTTTTCCCGAATACCCGCATCGCGAAAATCCAGCGATGATTTAGCCTGCACACCATCAGCCCTGACGTTCGCCAATACGGTTTGTCGGGAGACCGCCCGAACTGCCAAAATTTTTCGTTTGAGCGATATTGTCTGAAATGGAACGGGCCGAACGACCAATTATGCCGCATTGCGCCCTCCTTGATCCCTTTTCCCAAACAGTCTGTTTGCCATCGCAATCAGGAATTCCCGGTCTTCCCATGTGTGCAGCTTCGCAGGGTCGATCATCACGATGCCCATTTCGCGCCATGCGCGGGTTGAGGCGCCCCAGGCGGCGGCGTCCTGCGGTTCCTGCGACAAGTGCGCGATGCTGGCGAGAGAGGAGCGGTAGCCGGTCAAACCAAGCGCCCTTGCCGCCTGTATTGCAGTTTCATGTTGCCGGCAGGATCATAAACCCATTCAAGTTCAGGCCGACTGCAACGGATATTGGCGGCGGCTAGAAATTCAGGTGAGACATAAGCGAAACGGGGACCGCTATCGCTCACTTCGGTTGAGCGGCGGGAAAGTGGATTACTGGTCATAATTTCCCTCCAACGCTTTCTGAAAATTGGCCTTTTTGAATATCCAGTCGAACGTGCATCGCTGCCAGCCGGTATCGCCGCGCAGGAACGGACTCCGTTCAACCTTGCCGAAAACCGAGACAAAATCGTCAATGTCGTATTGGGCTATTCGGGCTTTTAGGAGTTGGCGGCGCTCCGGTGTCAGGTCTCTAACTTTGGGCTTGCCAAGCCTTCCAGCGACTTCGTTCCACCTGTCCCGAATGTGCTCCGGTAAGAGAATTTCAGATTGAGCCTGCGACTCGGGTGGATCGTCAGATCCACAAACACCGTCAGGTGTTACTTCTTCTCCTCTCCCTCCTCCATCCTCCATCTGAAATGGTTTTTCCTCTTTTGGGGGAAATGGTTCGGAAGTCGGTTCGGTTAAACCAACGTAATTTCTCATTTCATCGGTAATAGGATGAATGTCGTTCGGAGTTTTGGGCTTCTGAAACTTGCGAAAATTCCGAATTGCGCCGAAGTGACGGCCGCCAATTTCGTAATTTCTAACAGCGTCAGCGGCGAGTAATTCGGAAAGCAGTTCGCCCACATCGAGGTTGTCAGCCGGGAATATCCGCATTTTGAGCGTGAGTGTTTTCCACTCAAATATTCCTTTATCATCAGCCTCTATCCCCAGGCCGATAAACAGCATTCGCGCGCCCATACTGGTTTCAACCATGCGCTCATCGGTAAAGAATCCTGGGTGTACGGAACGGATGCGGCTCATTCAGATTCTTCCTCTTCAATCCATTCTTCCATGGCTTCGCGCCAGTTGGTCCAATTGCGCGAAGTCCGGGCTAGGTCTTTCAATGCCTCGATATGAATGCCCGCGTCGAAGGCGCGTTAGAGTAATTGGATCGCCATGTAGTCGATACAATTGTGGCGATTTCGAACGATTGCCCTCACATAGAAAAGGTCTTTCATGTGTGGTTTGCCAGCATATTTTTGCTGAGACGCGATGACGCGAACGGTCATGTTGAAGGCAACGCCGGCAAGGCGATTGTTTTCCTCATGGTCCGTAGAGCCGGTCTTGTAGTAGGTGTCTAAGGCCGATTGCAGGGCATCTAAAAGTGCGTTGAGATGGTGCTTCTTTAACCATTTGCGAACTGTGGCCCGACCAAATTCATTGAGGGAGGAATTTGTCGTCTTTTCAAATTCAGCGTTGAAAGCATCGATCTTTAGATCGTCGATCTGGACTAACCCTTCGCGCCACGCGAGTATCATTTCCAACTGCTCTCGGCGCTCGTTCAATTCGTCGAGTTGGGCGCGTTGCTTTGCGATGGCGGTGTTATCATCTAACCGCCGCGCTCCTTTTCCAAGGTTACAATCGACGCAAGCGGTCAACAGATTCATTATTTCGTTGCCGCCGCCGCCAGCCACAGGATTTATGTGCTCCAA
The DNA here is from genome assembly GCA_031362385.1 of Alphaproteobacteria bacterium. Taxonomy (GTDB): domain Bacteria; phylum Pseudomonadota; class Alphaproteobacteria; order Rhodospirillales; family Rhodospirillaceae. The sequence continues at coordinate 40,719 of JANLSL010000273.1, forward strand.
ATGTAGGATCACATCTGGCGCTTTTTTTCCACAATACTGGCAAGTGAACGCATCCCGCTTGAACACTTCGAAGCGGGTTGACTTTGAAATTGGCTTACGGGCTGGCATTAGACTGTCTCCATTTCGTGACAGCCGTATGTATTAGCGGCATTTTTGGGGGATTCTACAAGGGGGTGCGAAAAAGACAGGGATAACTTTTCCAGATGATAGCGAATGGTTTTGCGGTCGCGATTGAGCGTGTGCGCAATCCGGTCGATCTGCATTGAATGGTCGCGGCGCATGGAGATAACCGCCGACTGGAATGCCGGGACGTGGGCCTTCGGTAGTCGCGGCATCTCGCGAACGGTATCAAGGCATAAACCAGCCCGCGCGACCTCATAGGCCGCAGATATGGCGTCAGAGATGCGCTCGCGCTCGGATACTTTGCGCCGTGTCACGCCGCCACCCGCGCGCGATACCGATCGGCCCGCTGCAACAATTCATCGGGCGTATAGACCGCGTTCCCGATGCGCCAAAACTCGCCTTTTTCGTCATACCCGCCAGCCTCTCGACACCGAAAAACAGCCCACCGCTCGGCACGGATCACATCGGCAGCATGGTCGAAGATCGTCTTTATCCGGTTGTCCTGGTGGTGGAATTTCGTCGGCGCTCCCAACTGACTCAGGTTTTTGACTTGTTTTGGCGCGCGTGCCTTGTTGCGTGTATCGGGTCGCGGTGTTGCCTTGCGCTTTTCGTGGTGATTCTTGCCGTCCCGATCATAAGCAATCGGCGTGATGCCGGTTTGTGCAACCCAGCGCGCCACAACCTTGCGGTCAACGTCTTGTATCCGCGCGATCTCGGTCACGGTATGCTTGGCACAGAGTCCGGCAAAATTGAACGGCAACGAGTGAACCCGCTTGTCCTGCACTATTTTCGCGCCGGTCTCGTCAACCCATCGCTGGATCGTCGGATAGGCGGCGCGATAATGTTTGCATAATGCGTGGATCGTGTTGCCGGTCGCTATGGCAACAAAATCAAGCGGGCGATGCCGTTGTAGAATGGTGCGCGGGTTCATCCCATTCTCCCCAACTGGCAATCCAGCACCGCTTTTTGCCTCAGGACGGCATCACGGCGCTTCTTGGCTAGTGCGTTGCCACCGGCGCTCAGTTTGGTGCGCAGGACGGAGTTAACAGCCCTCTCGGCGGCAAGGGCGCGCCGGGTTGGCATGAGGCGAGTGAGGATGGTGGAGAGGGTCATGCCGCCTTCCAATCAAGGAAACCGAGTGTTGGCGGCCCTGAGTGCGAATGCTCCCAAACAAACCATGCAAAGGCGATGACGCCATGCCCGTCGCCTTCTTCCTGTAATTTCCCGCGCTGCATCGGAACGCGCCGCGACATGATCCACACCCGAGCCAAAGGGGTGTTAGGGAACCATTTGCCGCGCTCTACACCTTCAAGAAAAGCGAGCCGCAGGAACAGCGCGACCTTGCCAGTGGTGAGTTGCAGCGCGCGATCGGTAAATTCTATCGCCCAACGGAACGGTGGGTTGGTGACGATGTTCGGAGCAAGTGGTTGCCACTCCATAAGGAAATCTCGGTTGCCTTCGCCATAGCCGCGGTCGATCAGATCGGTCGAAATAACATCGTATCCGCCAGCCTCTAGGACACGCGACATATCCCCTTCACCGCATGAAGGTTCCCATATCGCGCCGTCGAATTTCTCGACCTTCAACAGTGCGCGCGTGGCACCGGGATGGGTCGGATAGAAATCATGCTCTTCGCGATTCTTTGGATCATCGGTCTGGGCCGACGCATAGACTGCTCCACCCTGTCTCATCCGACCATCCCCAGCGCAGGCCGCAGAATCTCTCCACGTCGCCACGGCGGAATAATATCCTGTTCAAAGCAGGCATGGTCCAAAATGCCCAAGGAATCGGCTTCGTCATCGTTGCGCGGGCGGAAACCAAGTTGCTGGCACCGCTCCATCGCGAAATCTTTCAGATCCTTGCGCTTGTGACCGCGCCCGATATTACCGAAGAACGACCGGCGCCACGCTGTCATGTTGACCGGGCGCACGATCCGGCAGCCCATTGCGTGCCCCCAGCTATCGGCATGGGCAATCAAGCCGGCGGCAAGTTTGATCGCATGGACATTGGTATTTCGCGCGCCTGGCAGGATGTTGATCGCGTCTTCGTAATAGATTGCTTCGATGCGACCGAGAGAATTGAGTTCGCTGATATTCTGGTGGAGTTTGGCGAAGACGGCGCCATTCGACGTGAACGGGCTGCCAAGCACCCAATGACCGAAAGCAGGTTTCGGATCACCGGGAGCCCAGCAGGCCCATCCTGTGCTGGTTTTAGATAAGTCGAGCGCCAGTATCCGCACTATTCAGCGCCGTCTGCCAGATCTGTATCACCTTCAACGGCGGGCGGGATTGTTACCAGCGTTGGCTTGGGGCGTTCACCGCTCGGAATGACATCGCCAGCCGCAGCGCCTTGAGCCGCGTCAACCAGATCGCTCGGCATGAAGATGCGCAATTCCTTGAGCAATCCGTTCAGCCCGCGCAGGAAATCGTCGCGCTTCGATTCTTCCATGCCGTCGAGTTTGAACGCCAGTTTGGCGGCGCCAGATTGGATATGGCACTGCTTTTTCAGGAATTTATACGCTGTCGAAAGTTCCTGGCTGTGTTCTCCGACCTTGCCGACGGCCGGCTTAATGTCTTCGCGATAGACCTTGAGGGCCGTCTTGAAATCCATTTTGGGGACTTCGCCGCCGCCTTCGTCGGGCTGTTTTCGTGCTGGTCGTGCCATCGTCATTCTCCTTCGGTTGAACAAAATCGGCGGGCAAAGATTGAACAGGAGCCGGTTGAATGCCGGAGGATGGCCCGCTTCCCCTCCCGCCTGTTAAGGTGAATACCAAACCTCATCGATGCTCTTTCGCAGCCGCCTCTGCGGGGGATTCGAGTTGCTTGCGCGCATCGCGGGCAATCGCTGCCATCTTGCGCGATGCTGAATTTGCCTTGGGTGTTTCGAGCGCGATGATGGCGTTCAGCTTTTGGCCCATGACAAGACAGACCGAAATGTAATCAATGTGAAGACTGCTATGTGCGGCGGTGGCGACCGACAATTGTTTGCGCGCCGTAACCAACGCCTTCTCGGCGTCGTTCAAATGATTGATCAGATCGTTCTCATCTTTGACCGAGCTCAGGCCGAAGAATCGCCTCACCGATGCGCCAGCCCGAGCAAGCGAGCCGTCGCGGTAAATTTTGGTCTTGGTCATATTGGCCCCTGGGTTTGGAGTTTCAGGTTGTGTGGCGGTTGATCAGTGCGAGTTGGTAAGCATCAGGCCAGCCACGAAGGGCGACCGGGAGTGTGTCGAGTTCAAGGCATTCTGCGCAGTCGCAGCGATCAATTTGGGGCGGAAAAGCGGTGACAATCGCCTCCCCGCCCCGTTCGTCGGTTCCGGTAATAGAGCGACCCAAAGGAGCCTCCGACGAAACTGTGCCATCCTGATACGAACCGGGCGTTAACCATTGACTTGGGTTGAAGCGCGCTACGGGAGGGTTGACATTGGATGGATGTTGACTTTTTCGAATCATGGTCATGCGGCCTGCTTTGCAGTCTCATGGGCGACATATTCTGCCATGAATGTCCGGACCCTGGCCTCAGTCTCGGGCCAAACCCTTCGTCCGCTTTCAATCTGCCCGACAAATGCCTTGTCGTTCAAAGCGAGGAATCCGAAGCGCGTAACAGCCATTTTGTGCCGTTCGCAGAAAGAGATGATGTCGTGATGCAAGCTGTTCATGGTGTGCTTGATATGTTGGATATAACCAACCGTCAAGGTGGGATACAACCCCGCTTCAATTTTTTGTTCGCGAGGACGAATACCGTTCCCATGGGCGAGATGATCGACATGAAATCCTTGCGGGCAAATTTGCGCCGCATCATGGCGTCGAAGAGTGTAAAACCCACATCTCTCTCGTTGCAGATCGGGCCTTCCAAAACCTTGGTGAAGGATCTTCTGGAAAAGAACGATGACGTTCGGCTTGGCACGCTGGTTAAACTTGCGGATGCCCTGTCCGTTTCTCTCGATGATCTACTTGCCCTGCCGCGCGTTCCTATCGCGGGAAGCATTGGTGCTGGCGGTCAAATTGCCTATGAGGACGTTGGAGAGGCATTCGAACCCGATATGAGTGTGTCGCGACCGCCTGGAATAAGCGGAAAACTGATCGCGCTCATGGTGCGCGGTGAATCGATGCTTCCGCGCTACAAGGATGGGGATATTCTCTATGTCCAGCGAGAGCATGACGGAGTTCTGCCCGCCTATATCGGCGAGGACTGCGCCGTGCGGCTTTCGACAGGGGAAACATTCGTCAAACAACTCAACTATGGCTCGCGACCGGGTGTGTTCACATTGATGTCGCTCAATGCCGCTCCAATGGTTGATGTTGAAATTGAGTGGGCCACGCTTATCTTGTTTGTTCTACCAGGCGCAGCCCGGAGGCTCGGGCAATATAACTAATCTGAGGATTTCCGATGATTTTACTGGCATTGCTGGCAGCGACGGCGATCGATCCGGTTGCCGAAAAATTCCTTCGCTACGACCTTTTCGATTACGATTCCGCCAAGATTGAGGTCATCCGAGAGCCGTATGCCGACACGTTCACGCCGGCAAAGGGATGGTTTGAAAAGACAAAGCCCGAGCCGTTCGCGATCTCGGTTCAATGCTACCGGATCAATAGCAAAAACCGCATGGGCGGATACACAGGCTGGAACAACTATCTACTGATATTCAGGGACAATGATCTCTGGTTTCAGGCTCATAGTCCGACTCAGGGATACCAGAATCCTGAGATTACAAAGAGATGCGTCACTCCCTCTGCAAAATAAGTTGGATGCCGCCAACTTTATTTTCATTGCCATGTTGACAAGGTTGGATTTAACCTACTAATTGTGCCCATCGCCAATCAAGGCGGTGGAGAGCGTCAAGTGTCAGACCCCCAAACACAATCCGCCGAAAAGAAGTATCCGGCCAAAAAGGCTCCTGCGGCATTACCTCCTGTAATGGCAGTTGGTATCTGCAAGGCGGGCAAGGTCATTGGGCTTTCAACGCCAACCGTTAGAAAGTTGGTGAACGAGGGAAAACTTAGGTCCGTTCGCGTTGGCGGTCGCGTTCTGATTCCTATGAGCTCGCTCGCGGCATTGCTGGGCGAGGTTGCGTGATGTCAACCCAAACACAATCCGCAGAAGGCCACATCTATAAGGGCTGGACCTGTCAGACTGAGCCCGAGGAAGACGGTGACGGCTTCACGGCTACGCTTTGGTTCGCGACCCATGAAGATGGCACGCGCCAAGACTTAGACTGGTCGCGGTTCAAACAATTCGAAGCACGCCATTTCGAGATCATGATCGATCACGGCTTCCCGCATTATTACGGCGGATCATGGCTTCCGGTATCGCTGATCAACTTTGCAGCGAATGCGCCGAAGCGGAGTCTGGCAGCATGAGCGCCCAAGTTTCACAGACAAGCGAGGGTGGCCATGGGGATTGCGCAACCCAACAGCGACCCGCCCCCTCGCTTGTAACCCGCGCATGGAATGACAGCGACGGCACGATTGAAGACGCCATTGGCATCCTCTTCGATTACGCGGGCCGCGACAAGACGTTCATCTCCGAACATTTGCCAGCGCTTTTGAAGGCATGGTGCCGCGACGAAATATCCGGTCTTGTTGGCGCTATCCGGCTGAAAGCATGGCGTCCGCCTAACATGAGCGAAACCGGGAACGGTGCACGCCTCCGCGCGGCGTTCAAGATGACCCTTCTCGATTTCCCGCTACCGGGCGGAAAACGCCTTGGTGATGCCTCGGCTCAGGATGTCCGCGATGGCGCCACGCACTACGCGCTTCTTGCCGCAGACACTGCCCACAAAGCCCGCTGGCTGTTCAAGGTTGCAGACGCGGTGCCAGATGATGAGATGGTCTCTCAGGTTCTCACCGATACCGATCTCCGTAAAATGCAGGAGGAAACAAGTGCTTCGTGAAGCAGAACATTCGAGTTTCGCTGTCGATATGGCGGCGGCCAACGTTGCGACGAGCACCAATTGCCCCTCGCCTTCCGTAATCTTGCCGCGCGCCACCGCCAGGTTGAAGCCCGCCCCCCGCACGGGCGCGGCAAAACCCATTCCCCCGGCCAGACAATCGGTGATACCCATGAGCATCCCGCCGGGGGATACCGAATTGGGGGGGCAATCAACTCCTGTCGACCAAAGTTGTTGCGCCCCCCAATACCTCTCCATTCTGATCGAGCAGCACCGCTATCGCTGGCAGACGATCCGCGCCCGCCAGCGCCTTGAACTCCAATCGCAGGGTTTTTGTCGCCGCTTCTGCGATGGCGACAAGGTGCAAGCCTCGAAACTCTGGGGCGCCGTCAAGGCTGATCCGATGCACGAACTGCGCATTTGGATCGAACCATTTCTGTCGGCGATGGAGCCACTGATTGCAGCCCAGACGAGCACTGAAAAGAAACTCGCCAAACTGGCGAAGGCTTTGCCGGTCTATGATTGGGCCAAGGGCATTTCCGGCCTCGGCGAAGTTTCACTTTCGGCAATTGTCGGAGAGTGCGGCGCTCCGGTCGGCGAGTATAAATCTGTTTCCGCTGTCTGGAAGCGGATGGGTCTCGCGGTCATCAATGGCGAACGTCAACGGCGAGTGGCGGGAGACGCTGCGATTGAGCATGGCTACAACCCCGGACGCCGTTCGATCATGTGGAATATCGGCTGCTGTCTGATCAAGGCACAGGTCCGCAAAGACCCGGAAAACGAAGAATTACGCATCGGCATCGGCGAATATGGCGCGCTCTATCTTGAACGCAAAGCCTACGAAGCGACCAAGACCGATCGCCCGATCATCGCTCACGCCAGAGCCCAACGCTACATGGAAAAGCGCCTGCTTCGCGAGATGTGGAAAGCGTGGAGGGCCGCAGCATGACCTGCCTCAACCTGAAAACCACCACCATCGCGCTTGTCATTGCCGCTGTGTTTACACTGGCTTTTGTCGGCCTGCTGACCCTGCTTGGAAGTGTGAAATGAGCGCCGCCCGCAAAGCCGATGCCTGTCGTCGCTCAGTTGAGGCTGGCAACGTGATCCACGACACCCGCTTTGATGCGGACCGCGAGCGCCGCGCCAAGATGCAGCGCGACTATGCGGACGGCATTGCGGAAATTGGTGACAACCAGATGCTTGCCGACATGCACCAGCGCGATGAAACGCGCGGTGATGGCGTTCAAAAGGCTCGCGGCTGTTGGCTGGACGGGCTGGCAACTGCGCTGATCGGCGGGATGCTGTTTGGGATATTTCTCTACGCCTTGCTGGCAGGGCCGGTCGACATGGTGGCGATGCGATGACCAGAGACGCCACCCCATACGCCCAGCGCCGCCAATGGGCCGCACCGGAAGGCTACGGCGTTGATGCCGAACATCCAACGGAAGGCTACTATCGCACGAAGTTGCGCATGGGCGGCGTTCAGGTCGGTGTCTATATCTGGTTCGGGCCACCGTTCGATCCAGACACCGGCGAGGAAATGGACCGCTCGCACAGGTGGCAAGCGGAAACGAATGGCCGCTACATCGAATTCGATCGCGTCTGGCCCAAGTGCGCCGGCGATCCGATCGATGTCGACGAATATGAATATCTGTCGAGCCTGCAAACGTGGGGCGAACAGCACGCTCCGCAAGGTCCGCACGCTCAGCCTCACAAGCCGATCGACCTGCTTTCCGCCCCCATTTTACTCATCTGAAACCGGAGGATTTATGACCACGATTGCCGCACCACGCCCAGCCGACGAATCGAACCCCCGCGCCGTGATGGGTTCGAATAACCCGCCTTTGGAAGAATCGATCCTGATGGATTTCGATGCCTCCCTGCGCGACCGTGAAGGCTTACTCGCTCGTATCGACGAGATGGAAAAGAAGGCTGCTGATGCCAAGCCGTGCACGAGTGACGAAGCGGCTGGCCGTATGGGGGATTTTATCAAGATGGCGAGCGCTGCCGCCAAGGTCGTGGAGGAAGAACGCGAAAAGTTGAACCGTCCGCTCCTGACAGCACAGCGCGCATTGAAGGGCCGTGCTGATTTTCATTCCACCCGCGCAATGGAGGCTGGTCGCAAGGTGCGCCGGTTGCTCGATCCCTATTTGGAAGAAAAAGAGCGTCAGCGTCGGGCAGAGATCGCGCGCCAGGCTGAGGTTGAACGGCAAGCGCAGTTGGAGCGCCAGCGGATTATCGACGAAGCCAATGCCGAGGCTGCGCGCGTTGCCGAGGTCGAGCGGAAGCGGTTGCAGGATATTGCCGATGCTGAGGCCGCCAAGGAGCGCGCCCGGTTGCAGGCTATTGAGGATGAGCGCGCTGCAGCGGAAGCCCGCGAGGCTGAGAAGGTCGAAGTGGTTGCCGAGGTCGTCGAAGTCGCGCCCGAGCCGGTTTTCGTACCTGAGCCCGAACCGGTTTACGTTGCCGCGGCGCCAGAGAAATCCGTCACCCGTGGAGAATACGGCACTGCTGTTTCGACCGTCGAGAATTGGGACGTGAAAGTCGTGAATATCAGGCAGGTGCCCGATAATTTTTTGCGTCATCCGACCGTCATCGAAGCGCTTGAAAAGGTCATTCGCCCACTTGTGCGCGGCAAGAATGGGATGCGTGAGATTCGCGGATGCGAGATTACATCCACGCTCGGCTCGCGGGTCCGGTGATGCTCAAACTGCGCCCCTACACGGATCATCGCGAAGCCTCTGGCACTGCCAAGCAGAACACCACGCGCGACCGCAACTGGCGCATTTTCAAACTGCGCGGACTCTTCGCACAAGTTGGATTGTTGACCGGCGAGCGCAAAACAGTCGCCCGCGCGTTGGTCGATCAGGAATTGGCCCTTTTGGGGGCAGAAACAGAAACGAAACGCGACGCAGATCGTCGTGCAAAATGGAGTGAAGAGAAATGACCGAATCCCGCCAATTTGTTGCCTGCACTTTCCGCCTCGGGGACAGCCGCAGTTACACCTACCATAACGACGGCGAGCCCGTTGCCATCGGCGATGAGGTCAAGGTCACTGACCGGGACGGAGTGGGCTGGAAGCGCGTTCATGTTGTCGCGATTGGCGATACCCCCCCCCTCATTCCCGACCAAACCCATTCTTGGAAAGGTCGAGCCAGAGCCCGCGCCCGACGCTGAACTCCCGATTGAAAAGGAAGATTTCTGATGACACAGACCGCCCGCCAGACCGCTGTTGCCAAAGCTGATGACACAATCACTGCCAACGTCGCCAAGATTGAGACTGCCAAACGCCCAAGCGCGCTGCAAATGATGGCCCATCGCCTTCATATCGATGCGAACGTCCTCGAAAAGACGTTGCGCGCCACGGTTTTTGCCAAAGCCAGCCCGGAAGAGTTCGTGGCGCTAATGATCGTCGCGGAGTCTTACCGTCTCAATCCGTTGACCAAGGAAATCTATGCGTTCCCGGCGAAGGGCGGCGGCATTGTGCCAATCGTCTCGATCGATGGCTGGCTGCGCATCATCAACGAGCACCCGATGTTCGACGGCCTCGAACACAACGATATTCCAGACCAGAACGGGAAATTGATTGCGGTCGAAGCGGTTATCTACCGGAAAGACCGCGCCCATCCGGTCAAGATCGTCGAATATCTTGAAGAGTGTCAGCAAAACACAGATCCATGGAAAAAGCTGCCAGCACGCATGTTGCGCCACAAGGCAACAATCCAGTGCGCTCGCTACGCTTTCGGGTTCAGTGGTGTCTACGACGAGGATGATGGCCGCGCGATCGGCGACGTCCAGATGGGTGGTGATCTGACACCGGAGCCTGCACCGATGCGATCTGCCAACAAGGTCCTCACTGCAAACGGCAAGCGCACCCAGGAAGACGAAGAAACTGCCCGCGCGCTTGATGCCGGTTTTGATCCGCAGACCAGCGAAGTGCTGACGGCCCGCGAAGACGCGCAACATGGCGAACAAAACACCGGAGCCGAGATCAACATCTCCGATTGGGGCTACCGTCTCGAACAGGCGCCCATCATCGCTGACGTGCTTACAGTGGAGCGCGAATTCGAAGCGGCAAAGGCTCAAATGGACGGGGATGACGCGCGCAACGTCCAGAACTGGATTGAGACCGCGAAGGCGAGGTTCGGGAAGTGATTCAGCAATCCGCCACCAAGGCCGAGCGGCGCGCATTTGCCGTCACGAAACTGCGCAACAAGCGGGCGCGCGATGCACGTCTCCATGCCGAGCATAATACCGCGCAAGCACTCAGCAATATGCGCTCGTGGACCGATGCCAGCATTCGGAAAGCCAAGGGCGGCGATAACGTCAGCTACGGCTCTATCGCTTGCGGAAATCGCCGTGGTGGCGAACATCATCACCAGCGCGAAATCGACCGACGTGCCCGACAAGCCGAGGCCAAAGCGGAAGTAAAAGCAAATGCGTAAAGCTGTGCTCCGCGCGGTCGATACCGCTGAAACCCCTGAGTTGACCCCCAAGGAAGTTCAGGAAGCATGGCTTGCGAACTACCGAATGGAAGAGGCAGCTCTCGCGATCGCCGCTGAGGCCCGTCGCAGTCGGCCGCCGCTCAAATTCAAGGTTATGGAGAGCATGATGTTGTGGGGAATGACAGACAAGATGCTCGCCGAGAGGATCATCGTCGAACAAGCGAAGCAGTCCGATGCTGGATAAGATGGGCGTAGCTGATGCCGCACTGCTCGATATCGCAGACCGGATCACGAAGATGATCATCGAGCATGGCGGGCCCACCCTGCCAGCGTTCAGTGTCACCAGCCGGTTGAGCGAGGATATGGGCATCGACGCCATCGATCGCATGACGCTGGCCTGCACCATCGAAGAGACATTCGACGTGATGATCTCCGATGATGCGGTTGATGCGGCTGCGACAGTGCAGGATTTGATTGATGCTGTGGCGCTGGCTGTTGGGGAGAAGATGGCGGACGAAGCAGGGGGCGGGGAGCATGAGTAGTCTTCTACCAATTGATGCGCGCGAGATGGCGCGGAAGCCAACCGAGCTTTCGGACGATGAACTGGCCGCGTGCTGGAAGTGCCTCGCGGGCCAAATATCCTATCTCAATGCCGATGATTACGGCGGAGACTGGAAACTGGTTCCTCAATGGCGTCCCGCGCTCGATGTGCTCGATCTAGAGCATGATCGCAGGGGCATCCCGCGTCCGAGCCGTTCGGGGTTTCTACTATGATCCTCACCCTCACCATCATCGCCTTCCTCTGGCTCGGCACCGGCATCTATTTCGTGACGCACTCGCGCTCGCGGGGCTGGAAGGCTGACGTCCTGTTCATCTTCACATGGCCGATCAATGTGTTTCTGGATTGGAGGGATGGGCGGTAATGGCCTACGCCTCCAAAACAGAAGTGCCGGTCGTTAAGACCAAGGCCGAGATCGAAGCCATCTGCGAACGCTATGGCGCTGGCCAATTCCTTTCGGGATGGAAAGAGGATTGCGCCATCATCGGCTTCACGATGGCAGGGCGGCAAATCCGCTTCATCCTGCCAATGCCAGGAAAGAGCGACAAGGCGTTCACTCACTACAAGCAGCATGGTTATGAATGCGTGCGCAAGGAAACCGCCGCAATCGCCCTTTGGGAGCAAGCCTGCCGGTCGCGCTGGCGGGCACTTTTGCTGGTCATCAAGGCCAAGTTGGAAGCGGTAGAGATCGGAATCAGCACGGTTGAAAACGAATTTCTCGCCAACATCGTCATGCCAAACGGGCAGACGGTGGGCGACATGGCGAGGGAGCCAATCGCTATCGCATACCAGAGCGGGCAGATGGGCAATTTGCTGCCGGACTATTCGCAATGACCGCCTGCCCAATCTGCCAGTCCCCGTTCACCACCCCGAAAGGCGTCAAGCAGAAGCAGTTCTGTTCCACAGCCTGCCGAGCCGCATTCCACAACGGATGCCGCCTTATCGGCCAGCGGCTCTACGAGGATGGCGCGATCTCCATTGAACAGATCAGGGCGGAGGTAGGGCTATATGTGCCATCAGGCTCCGTTAACGGCGATTTGGAAGGGGTTGAGGCCCGATGACCGAGGAAGAGTTCCGCAGCGGCACTTTGGCGAATGGCGAGCGGCTTATGCAGCATGTCGATCATCGCGCTTCGATCATCGCATGGCTTTGTGTCGAAGCTGCTAAGCGCCAAGGCGTTGAAAGGCGGGTTTTGAGGGTTGCGGCAGATGGCGTTCGCGCGGAGTTGGATAGACAGGAAACACCTTCACCGGGCGGCAGGGAGTCTAATAAATTCCCTGCCGATGGTGCGCGGTGAGTGAGCCGCTGCTCTTGACGGAAACGCAGGCGAGCGAGCAATTGAACTTGTGCGAGCGGACGTTGCGCAAGGCCAGACGCGATGGTTCATTGACCTATCGCTTGTATGGCCGCGCGGTGCGCTACACGATGGAAGACCTTACACGATTCGTTGAGGGGATGCAGCAATGTCACTCTACAAGCGCGCCGGAACGCCGTTCTACTGGTTCGACTTCACGGTCGCAGGTGTTCGACATCGAGGCTCTACGGGCTGCGCGAAACTCTCGGACGCGAAGGAAGTAGAACGGGATGAACGCGCAAAGGCCAAGAAACAGCCGCGATACGGTGACAGGTGGAAAGTCCGCAACGTGCTTGGCTCCTACTGGAATGACCATGCCGTCAATCTGCGTTCGTCCAAGACAATCGAATATCAGATCCTTGAACTGTCTGCGGGCTTGGGCGCTGACATGCTTGTAGAGCGCATCACACCCGCCACCCTGCTTGCCTATCGTGCCAGACGGCGCGGGCATGGCTTGGGCGAAAGTTCGATCAACCGGGAACTGCACTTGCTGCGCGCAGCCCTCACACACGCCGCCCAGGTGCATTGTCAGAGCGTTCCGAACATCCCTTGGGCAAAGATGACCGTGAGCGAACCAGCGGGCCGCACGCGCTTCCTGACGCGGGAAGAATTTGACCGCTTGATTGCGCATTGCCATGCATCGCTAAAGCCGATCATCTGGTGCGCTGTCACAACTGGCCTTCGCAAGCAAAACATCCTGACGATGGACTGGCAACAGGTGCGCTTGAACGCCAAGTTGATTACAGTGATGGTCAAGGGCAACAAGCCCCATGCTGTCAGGATCGTGCCGCAGTTGATGGTGTGGCTTTCACCCGTCAAGGAATCGGAGCGCAGGGGCCGCGTATTCGATCGCGAGAATTTCGAGAAGCGTTGGCGCGCGGCGCTTGCGGAGGCAGGGATTGCAAACTTCCGCTTTCACGATCTGCGGCATACCTTCGCGTCATGGGCGAGGCAGGCAGGCGCGGGGATAGAGGATATTTGCGAGGCGCTGGCGCACTCCGATATTTCGATGTCGATGCGCTATGCCCATATCAAACCGGACAGCGAAAACACGGCATTCGACAAGGTTTCAGAGGCTCTGGCGTCACAATCTGCGGCACAGTTGGTCGAAAATGAACGGAAAACCGCCGCATGAAGCCCATTTTGAGCCTGTTCCCAAAACAGATGCGCTACCAGGCTGCGCCACTCCCCGACGCGGGTTTCCTTAGGTTTGCGAACTGCGCAGGTCAAGCCGAACGGAACTTAGCGGCAACAAGCGGCACAGTCCGACACACTGGACGCCACATTTCGCGGCACAGCGCCATTGGAGGGTGCAATGCCTAATCGGTATCTAAAACATCCTCCAATTCGGCGCTTTGACGAAGGCTATACGGTTGATGACTCTGGTTGCTGGGTTTGGCAGGGCTCAACGAACACCAACGGCTATGGCAAGTTTCGAGTTGAGGGAAAGACGGTGTATACGCACCGCTTTTCATATACTCGATTCAAAGGCCCAATTCCGAGCGGGCTGACAATAGATCACTTGTGCCGCAACCGCCTGTGCTGCAACCCAGATCATTTGGAAGTCGTGTCATTTGTTGAGAATCAACGACGCAGGCACCTCGTTCCCTGTCCGCATACTGAATATCGAAATGAGGGTCGATGCATACCATGCGACCGGCTCGCAAGCAGAATGCGAACACGAAAATGGCGTGAGCGCAAGGCATCGCTCGCAAATTTAGAAGGAGCAACCCTTTCCCGCCACATCGCGCCAGACGTGCGGGAAATACGGCCACGAAACGCCTGCAAGTCGCAACGCGTGGGGAAACGGTGATGCGTGCCGCCACATGTTTTTCCGGTATCGGCGCTCCTGAAATGGGCCTGCCTGAGTGCGACTGGGTCTGGCACGCCGAGATTGAGCCGTTCCCTTCGGCCGTCATGGCCGAGCGGCATCCCGAAAGCGCGAACCTTGGCGACGTGCTTGCCGCTGACTTCATTGATCGCGCGAAAGCAATGGGGCCACTCGACATCATGGCCGGCGGGCCTCCGTGCCAAGCATTCTCGGTTGCTGGCAATCGCGGCGGCATGTCCGATGCGCGCGGCAATCTCACTCTAAGATGGGTTCAAATTCTCCATGCAATTCAGCCTCGAAATGCCATCACCGAAAACGTCCCCGGATGGCTCTCAATGCCAGACAATGCCTTCGGGTGTTTCTTGGCAGGACTTGTCGGAGCAGATGATGCCCTGTGTTCGCCACTCGACGGGGGAAAGTGGCCCGGTGTCGGTATGGTTGCCGGGCCAAGGGCACGGACGGCATGGCGGATTCTCGACGCTCAATATTTCGGAGTGGCCCAACGACGCCGCCGTGTGTTCGTTGTCGCAGATTTTGGAAACGGCGCCGATCCCGCCCAAGTATTATTTGAGCGCGCTGGCTTGTCGGGGAATCCTGCGCCGCGCCGAGAAACGCGGGAAATATCTTCCAGAGATATTGCACCGAGCCTTAGAGCACGTAGCAACGCCAGCCACCGAGATGACAGCGACACTTACGTCGCAGACATAGCCCCGACGCTCGACAGTCAATTTGGTTCGAAGATGGGCCAGAATAATCAGCACATCAACGGGGGGGGGGATTGTTCGTTGCCAGCCGTGGCGATGTGCCTCAATCACGGCGCGCAACAGCGCCTCGACCCGACTTTCGAGACCCTGATCCCAACAAACAGGTGCGGCTTCGATGTTGCTCATTCGCTACGCGCGGAAGGCTTCGACGCTTCCGAGGATGGAACTGGCCGTGGGACACCGATTGTGCCGGTTGTATATCGCACGTCTGGGAATTGCGGAGCATGGGCGACAGGAGATCGGACTGATGCGCTTACACAATCGACCGATCCGAATAGCCATGTGGTCGCAATCCAAGCCGGAGCCTTGCGCGAAAACCCGAACAGCGGACCGGATGGCATCGGAGTGCAGGAAGATTTGGCCTATACGATCGAGGCTCGGGCCGAGGTTCAGGCGGTTGCATTCGCCCAAAACCAGCGTGACGAGGTTCGCACGATGGACGTTGCTGGCGCGCTCGCGGCTGAGCCCGGAATGAAGCAACAGACCTATGTGAATGACGCATGGGCAGTGCGCCGGTTGACGGTGCGGGAATGCGAGCGCCTCCAGGGATTTCCAGATGATTTCACGGCCATCACCTACCGCGGCAAACCGGCCGCCGATGGCCCGCGATACAAAGCACTCGGCAATTCATGGGCCGTTCCGTGCGGCCGCTGGATTCTCAACAGGATCGCCATCGCCCTAGCCACCCAGGAGCCATCATAATGGCACTGACTAAATCCGCCATGAAAGAGCGCGAACGGATAATCGCGCTTCACAAGCAAGCGGCCATCGAAACGGTGCAGACGATCCTTGCCAGCGGGATGCCCGGAAGGACGAAATCAGAACGCCAAAAAGCGCGATGGATCGCCAAGGGTTTTGAACTGGCAACCGACGCACTCAAACGCGCAATCAACGAATCCAGCGAACAGGAGCCATCATAATGGACACACCAACCAAGATTGCGCGGGGGCTGGACAGCAAGATTGCGCAGTCGCTCGACATCATCGATTCAGCGATCCGAGATAATCCGGCAAGCCATGTGTTTGGCGTTATTATACTTCCCATACCCAGATCGGGGGTGCTAAGTGAGTAGCTCCCGCGACTGTGCAGGCTTGCTGTTTCCAAAGGCGGCAAATTCATATTGTGCGGGCAGACATCTTAAAGTCAGCCGAGGCCCCACGGATATGAGAATCCCAGACCAACTTATGAACACGCCAGTCTATCTCTACCCTGATTTGCAAAGGGCTGAGGCTGGAGAAAAGGCGGGCGGAACCGGCTTTTTGTTTGGCCACACTATAGCTGGGACTAATAGCTTTACGCTTTGGGTTGTGACAAATCGTCACGTCGTTGAAGGAGGCGCTTGCACTGTTAGGCTTAACAGAAAGGGTGGAGGTCTAGAGTTTATAGACACAGATGAGAGCGAATGGTTTTTGAATGAAGAACATGATCTTGCTGTCAGGCCAATAGCCCTTTCCCAAGATGTGCATGATTTCAATTGTTTCGTCACTGAATGGATTTTGCAGAGGGATTGGGCACGCGCCTTGGATATTGGGCCAGGCGATCCATGCATAACAATAGGAAGGTTTGTTGGCCACGATGGGAAACAACGAAACACGCCGACGGCGCGATTTGGCCAAATCTCTCAGATGAATGCAGAACCGGTCAACTATCGCGGACGAGTGCAAGACAGTTTCCTTGTGGAGATACGATCCATCGGCGGAGCCTCCGGCTCTCCAGTTCTAGTTCACCTAGATCCAATGTTTTATAGGCCCAGCATAAATTTGTCTAAGGCCCCAGACGGGTCAACTCTTGGTCAGGGGGTTTATCCCAAAGGCCCTTGGTTGCTCGGCATCAATTGGTGCATGATCCCATCTTGGGAACCTGTATGCGACTCATCTGGGCAGATTCTGCCTAATAAAACGCAAGTTCCTGCCAATACAGGAATGATGGGGGTCATCCCAGCGTGGCATCTACATGATATGCTCGAAACAGGCGTTGCTTCTCGACGGAGGATTGAGATTGAACGTGAGATAGCCGCATTAGGCGCGATCAATCTCGATAACGGCCTTCCTACTTTAGAGAAGGGTTAGGTTTGTTAGTGGCGCTTCCTAGCAGCTTTTCGAAGGCCGTGTCTGCGTCGGTGGGGTTTAGTTCGCCAGCGTCCACGAGTTCGCGCACGACCTTTCGGAACAACTCGCTTTGCTGCTCCGGCGTCAGTTCGACTTTTTTCTTTGGCATGGCTGCCCCCAATCAATCACGCATATTTCAGCCGCTTCCCGACAACACCGCTCAACAATTTGTCGGCGCGGTCAGCGTCGTTATAGCCCAAGGCAACGCGGTTCGAATAGCGGAAGTCAAATTCAGCCAGATAACGGTGCAGGTGCTTCTCGTTGCAGAACTGATAGGTTCCGCGCATCCCACGTTTGAAGATGCTGAAAAAGCCTTCGACGGTGTTGCTATGAATGGAGCCACGGACATACTCGCCACGCGCATGGGTGGTGGTTTCATGGGCGGCAAACTCGCGTCCAACGGCGCGATAGTGAGTGGCTTCGTCGGTATAGAGTTGAGCCTGACGGGCGACGTTGGAATATACAATGTCAGCAATTTCACCGATGACCATCTTGTTGGCGTCAAAGGAGCGAGCCTCGCCAGTCGCGCGGTCTATCAGGGACACAACACGCATCTTGTGACGGAATCCGCCACGGGCCTTTTCAGAGCCTTCCTTGACGCCGATATAGGTTTCATCAGCTTCAACCGGAGTGCCGCCAGCGCCAAAGATCATGGGATTGCTCTTTGCCATGGCTTCACGAATGCGGTGCGACATGAACCAAGCGGTTTTGAGGGTGACGCCAAGGGTGCGGTGAAGCTGGTTGCTGGAAATGCCCTTCTTGCTGCCAGCGATCAGATACATCGCCTGCAACCAGATATGCAGGGCAACGTGCGAGCCTTCAAAGATGGTGCCGATCCGCACGGTGAAAGGCTTGCGGCACTGGTAGCACTTGTAAAGGCCGACGCGGGTGGATTTGCCGCCCATAAGACTAATGCGCTCCACGCCACCGCAATGCGGGCAGGTCGGGCCTTCCGGCCAAACGCGGGCTTCCACATAGGCAAAAGCGGCCTTTTCGTCGTGGAAGTGAGGGGCGGAAAGTGCGGAAACCATGGTCTAACTCCTTATGGAGCAACCAATAGGGTTTCCTTTGGGTATGTCAAGTATAATAACGCCATGTGTTTGGTATGTTCAGCGGTGGGCATGACAGCCTTTGCTCAACGCACGTCGCATCGCAGCATCCTGCATTCACTCGCGCCGCTCATATTAACACGACTATCGGGATTGAGGAAACGCGGCAATTCGTGCGGCGCGTGGCGACGGAACGGCAATGGCGGCTGATCGAATACTATCCGCCGATCAGCTACCGGGACATTGTTTTGAAGCACGGCTTCCCTGGCCCCGGTGGTCACGCGATAACCTATGCGCGGCTCAAGGAACGCTGTGTGCGTCAAATTGTCCGCGAGCATAAGCAGTCCTTCAAAGATCGCGTCGGCCTTGTGACAGGCGTTCGACTATCGGAAAGCACGCGCCGTATGGGGCATGTTAAGCCTGTCCAAAGAGTTGGCGCACAACTTTGGATTGCTCCAATTCTGCATTGGAACGACGATGACAAACTCGAATATATGGCCCGCTACGAACTACCCCGGAATCGGGTTGTTGATACGATATGTATGTCAGGCGAGTGCTTGTGTGGAGCCTTCGCCAAGAAAGAAGAATTGTTTGAAATCGAGCAAGCATTCCCAGAAACGGCAGCGATAATCCACGCTCTGCAACGTGATGCGGAAGCCGCTGGCGTTCATGCCAAATGGGGGACGCGCCCACCAAAAGGTCGTTGGATCACAACCAAGGGCGGGATGCTCTGCGCGACCTGCAATCAGAAGAATATGGCCGCATTTCCGATGTTCACAGAAAGGCAAACCAATGACCATGACTGATGTGTTCAGGGCGCACATAAACAGGAGCAAACCAATGACTGACAAAGAGCGCGATGATGCGCTGATCGCTGAGGCTGAAAGGCTGGCCTATGATGAAACAAAGACGATTGTTGATGATCGTGGGTCTACATGGACAGTAGCAACTGAGGACGATTGGCAGAAGCGAAAGAATGCACACCTAATCCGCCTCGCCCGCGAAAACTGGCAACCCGCGCCAGAGCCGGATCGCTGGACGTTGCTGACGAGGAAGGCTCTTGCTGCCTGTAATCGGGGTAACAAAAACGGCGGACATTACGATGAGGCATCAGAACGCGCTGCGGAACAATATGAAGAGGGCAGTCGAGATAACGAAGGCGCCTTTGTCGCCATGCGCGAAGTCCTGCGCGAACACTTCCCCGAGCGGCGGCCTGCGGTTGTCGTGCCGGAGGATCAGATCAAGCGCATGACGAACCGCTTTCTTGGCTGGAAACTGCCAGAAGATTTTCACCCCGATGACGGTATCAGTTTTGAGCCTGAGTTCAACAAGGAATGGAATTCCTCACAAGGCAAGCCGCCTCAACGAAGAACCCCGACCGGAACCAATCTGTTCGACGCCACACAGGCTGAAGCGATGGTGCGCTATATCATAGATCAAGGAGGAGAGTGATGGCTGTTCACACTTGTATCGCTAACCCATGTCCTATTTGCCACCCGCAATACTACCATAGCGCACCTATTCCGCATGGCTGCATCTGTCCGCCCGGTTCGGAGAAAACATGCCAAGGCGCGACATGCCCCCGTCGAGCGAGAAATGCGACAGGAGGCCCAAGACAATGACACACAACCCCAAGCCCGATGTGAC